>JBQCFN010000250.1:0-4278 GCA_051959035.1 Lysobacteraceae bacterium
CCGCCGGCGGCCAGCGCGCATGGGTCTATCGCGCGGCCGGCGACGTCGAAGGCGGCTTCATGCTGCAGGGGTGGTTCGCGTGAGCGGCGGGGACGACGGGTCGCGGAAGCCCGCGCTGCGCCTGGTCGAAGGGCGTGGCGAGTGCATGCCCGCGCCTTGCCCCGGGCCCTCGCCTGCGCCCGCGCTCCCGCCGGGAGAGGAAAGCAAGGCGGTGCCGCGCGCAACGCCTTCCTCCCTGCGCGAAGGGAAGGCTCCGACCACGGGGGCGCCTTCCAGCATCCACTCAGGCCGCGACGGCCTGGGGTCCGCCAGGTCGACGGGCACGCCACCCGAGACATTCGACCCGCCCCCTCCCTACGCTGAACTCCACTGCCTGTCCGATTTCAGCTTCGGCCGCGGCGCCTCCAGCGCTGGCGAACTGTTCGAGCGCGCGCAACAGCAGGGCTACGCCGCGCTGGCGATCACCGACGAGTGCTCGCTCGCCGGCATCGTGCGGGCGCTGGAAGCCGCGGAGTCCACCGGGCTGAAGCTGGTCGTCGGCAGCGAGGTCATCCTCGACGGCGATGGCGACACGCCGCTCAAGCTGGTCCTGCTGGTCGAAACGCGCGAGGGCTACGGCACCCTGTGCCGCCTGATCACGCAGGGCCGGCGCCGCTCCGCCAAGGGCGAATACCGCCTCTCCCGCGCGGATCTCGAAGCGGGCCTGCCCGGCCTGCTGGTGCTGTGGGTGCCCGACGCGCGCCTGTCCCGCGAGGACGGCGCCTGGCTGAAGCAGCGCTTCGACGGCCGCCTGTGGGTCGCGGTCGAGCTGCACCGCGGCCCCGACGACGACCGCCGCCTGCGCGAGCTGCTCGCGCTGGCCGCGGACCTCGGCCTGCCCGCGGTCGCCAGCGGCGACGTGCACATGCACGTGCGCCGCCGCCGCGCGCTGCAGGACACCCTGACCGCGATCCGCCTGCGCACCCCGCTGGCGGAAGCCGGGCGCCGCCTGTTCCCCAACGGCGAGCGCCACCTGCGCACGCGGCGCGCGTTGTCGCTGCAGTACCCGCGCGCGCTGCTGGAGGAAAGCGCGCGCATCGCCGCGCGCTGCCGGTTCTCGCTGAAGCAGGACCTCGGCTACCAGTACCCGCACGAGCTGGTGCCCGCCGGCCACACCACGGTGAGCTGGCTGCGGCACCTGGTCGAGGCGGGCGTGCGCGAGCGCTGGCCGGAAGGCGAAACACCCGAGGCGCGCGCGCTGATCGAGAAGGAGCTGGCGCTCATCCGCAGGAAGGACTACGAGCCCTACTTCCTCACCGTGCACGACATCGTCCGCTTCGCCCGGTCGAAGGACATCCTCTGCCAGGGACGCGGATCGGCGGCCAATTCCGTCGTCTGCTACGCGCTCGGCGTCACCGCGATCGACCCCGCGCGCATGGGCCTGCTGTTCGAGCGCTTCCTGTCGGACGAACGCAACGAACCGCCGGACATCGACATCGACTTCGAGCACGAGCGCCGCGAGGAGGTGATCCAGTACATCTACGGGCGCTACGGGCGCGAGCGTGCCGCGATCGCCGCCACCGTGATCCGCTACCGCGCGCGCAGCGCGATCCGCGACGTCGCCCGCGCGCTCGGCCTGCCCGAGGACCAGGTGGCCCAGCTCGGCCGCACGGTGGGCGCCTGGAGCAGCGACGCGCCGGCCGGCGAACGCCTGCGCGAGCACGGCTTCGATCCAGGCAGCGGGCCGATGCGACGGCTGGTCCGGCTGGTGGCCGAGCTGCTCGGCAAGCCGCGCCACCTGTCGCAGCACGTCGGCGGCTTCGTCATCTCCGAACACCCGCTGCACACGCTGGTGCCGGTGGAGAACGCCGCCATGGACGAGCGCACCATCATCCAGTGGGACAAGGACGACCTCGACACGATGGGCCTGCTCAAGGTCGACGTGCTCGCGCTCGGCATGCTCACCTGCATCCGCAAGGCGCTCGACCTGGTCCGCCGGCACCGCGGCCTGCTCTACACCACCGCCACGATCCCCGCCGAGGACCCCGCCACCTACCGGATGATCCAGCGCGGCGACGTGATCGGCGTGTTCCAGATCGAATCGCGCGCGCAGATGGCGATGCTGCCGCGGCTCAGGCCGGAGACCTTCTACGACCTCGTCATCGAAGTCGCGATCGTGCGGCCGGGGCCGATCCAGGGCGGCATGGTGCATCCCTACCTGCGCCGCCGGCAGGGGCAGGAACCGGTCGACTATCCTTCCGAACAGCTGCGGAACGTATTGCAGCGCACGCTCAGCGTGCCGCTGTTCCAGGAACAGGTCATGCGCATCGCGATGGAAGCCGCCGGCTACACGCCCGGCCAGGCCGACCAGCTGCGCCGCGACATGGCTGCGTGGAAGCGCCACGGCGGCCTCGAGAAGCACCGCGAGACGCTGCTCGGCGGGATGGCGGCACGGGGTTACGGCCGGGCGTTCGCCGAGCGCATCTTCGAGCAGATCAAGGGCTTCGGCGATTACGGCTTCCCGGAATCCCACGCCGCCAGCTTCGCGCTGCTGACCTATTCGAGCTCGTGGATCAAGTGCCACCACCCGGAGGCGTTCGCCTGCGCGCTGCTCAACTCGCTGCCGATGGGCTTCTACCAGCCGCCGCAGATCGTCGAGGACGCGCGCCGGCACGGCATCGAGGTGCGGCCGGTGGACGTGCGCTACAGCGACTGGGACTGCACGCTGGAGGGCGATGCCTTGCCGCGGGCAAGGGCGGCGGCGGCGGGCGGCGGACGCCGGGCGGACGCGGTTGTCCCGCATGCGGACAAGAAGGCACCTTGGCAACCGCGCCCGGGGAATGCGCGGGAATCCCTCGCCCTCCGCCTCGGCCTGCGCCTCGTGCGCGGCCTGCGCGAGGCGGCCGCGCAGCGCATCGCCAGCGCCTGCGCGCAGGCGCCCTTCCGCGACCTCGACGACCTCGTCCATCGCGCGGACCTCGACCGCGCCACCCTGGACCTGCTGGCCGAAGCCGGCGCCCTGCGCGGGCTGGCGGGCCACCGCCACCGCGCGCGCTGGCAGAGCGCGGGCACGCAGAAACAGTTGCCGCTGTTCGCCGGCACGCAGGACACGGCGGAGCCGCGCATCGCCATCCCGCCGCCGAGCGCGTTCGAGGATACCCACGCCGACTACGCCACCGTCGGCCTCACCCTCGGCGCGCACCCGGTGTCGCTGGTGCGCCGCCAGCTGCACCAGCGCCGCTACCGCCGCTCCAGCGACATCGCCGCGCTCGGCAATGGCCGCCCCGCGCGCTTCGCCGGCCTCGTGCTGCTGCGCCAGCGCCCGCAGACCGCCAGCGGCGTCACCTTCATGACGCTGGAGGACGAAGTGGGGATGGTCAACGTGGTGGTGTGGGCCCAGCTGGCCGAACGCCAGCGCCGGGTGTTCCTCGAGTCGCGGCTGATGGGCATCGAGGGGCGGCTGGAATGCGAACAGGGCGTGCGGCACCTGGTCGCGCACAGGCTGGAGGACCTCACGCCGCTGCTGTCGGGCCTGGCCACCGCCTCGCGCGATTTCCATTGAGCCAGCTCGCCGCGCGCCCGGGCTCCGTGCACGCTCGCACACACGCCAGCCACCGGGCCCGCATTCGCTGCCCGAACCGGCGCCGCACGGACCATGGGGCCTGCGCGGCCATCGACCAGCGTACCCACGACGACGGAACGGCTGGAGGTGCTGCCCGGGACATCGCCGCTGGGAAGCGGCCGCGCACCTGGCGCGGGGAGCGGCGCCTCAGCCCTTGCGCTTGACGTGCCGCAGCAGCCGCCGCTTGCGCGCCACCTGGCGGTCGGTGAGCGCGTTCTTGCGGTCCTTGTACGGGTTCTCGCCTTCCTTGAAGACGAAGCGCACCGGCGTGCCAACCAGCTTGAAGCGCTTGCGGAAGAAGGTCTCGAGATAGCGGCGGTAGGTATCGCCCAGCGTGCGCAGGCGGTTGCCGTGGACGATGAAGGTCGGCGGGTTCTCGCCGCCCGGGTGGGCGAAGCGCAGCTTGGCGACGTGGCCGCGCACGGTCGGCGGCGGATTGGCGGCGTAGGCGGTTTCCAGCGCGCGGGTGACTTCCGCGGTGCTGAACTTGCGCGTCGCCGACGCATGCGCGCGGTGGACCGCCCTGAACAGCTCGCGCAGGCCCGAGCCGTGCCGCGCGGAGTTGCGCACGGCCTCCGCCCAGTCGACGACGGCCAGCTTGCGGCCGAGCAGCGACTCGGTCTGCTCGCGCTGGTAGGTCGACAGGCCGTCCCATTTGTTGATCGCGACGACCAGCG
>JBQCFN010000251.1:0-6521 GCA_051959035.1 Lysobacteraceae bacterium
CACCGCGATCTGCGGCGGCTCGGCGATCGCCGCGGCGGCACCGATCCTGCGGCCGGAGGAGCACGAGACCGCCTACGCGCTCTCGACCATCTTCCTGTTCAACGTCGTCGCGGTGCTGCTGTTCCCGCTGCTCGGGCACGCGCTGCACCTGAGCGACGCCGGCTTCGGCACCTGGGCCGGCACCGCGATCAACGACACCTCCTCGGTGGTCGCGGCGGGGTATGCCTACAGCCGCGACGCGGGCGACATCGCCACCATCGTCAAGCTCACCCGCGCGGCGCTGATCGTGCCGGTGTGCATGGCGCTGGCCGCGGCAATCGCGTGGCGTCGCCGCGCGGGGGGAACTGGGGTCGGGCTGCGGCGGATCGTGCCGTGGTTCGTGCTGTGGTTCCTGCTCGCCGCCGGCCTGCGCGGCGCCGGGCTGGTGCCGGCCGCCGCGTTGCCGTGGCTGCACGCGGGCGCCGCCTTCCTGCTGGTCGCCGCGCTGGCCGCGGTCGGGCTGTCGGCGGACCTGCGCCGCATGGCCGCCACCGGGGCGCGCCCGCTGCTCCTCGGCCTCGGCACCTGGGCCGCGGTCGCGGCCAGCAGCCTGGCCGCCCAGGCCGCGCTGGCGCAGTGGTGAACGCGCACGCGCCGGCAGGGGCCGGCGGCCGCCACCCGCTATAATCCGCGCATCCCGATGCCTTCCCGGCCCCTGCCCCGCGCAGGACGCCGCCGCCTGCCCTGCGGAGACCCGATGCAGTACATCTACACCATGAACGGCGTGTCCAAGACGGTCCCGCCGAAGCGCCAGATCATCAAGGACATCTCGCTGTCGTTCTTCCCGGGCGCGAAGATCGGCCTGCTCGGCCTGAACGGCGCCGGCAAGTCCACCGTGCTGAAGATCATGGCCGGCGTCGACACCGACTTCGCCGGCGAGGCGCGCCCGCAGCCCGGCATCAAGGTCGGCTACCTCGCCCAGGAGCCGCAGCTGGACCCCGGGCACACCGTGCGCCAGGCGGTCGAGGAAGGCGTCGGCGAGGTGCTCAACGCGCAGGCCGCGCTGGACGCGATCTACGCCGCCTACGCCGAGCCGGATGCCGACTTCGACAAGCTCGCCGCCGAGCAGCAGCGGCTGGAGGCGATCCTCGCCGCCGGCGACGCGCATACCCTCGAGAACCAGCTGGAGGTCGCCGCCGACGCGCTGCGCCTGCCGCCGTGGGATGCGAAGATCGGCAACCTGTCCGGCGGCGAGAAGCGCCGCGTCGCGCTGTGCCGCCTGCTGCTGCAGAAGCCGGACATGCTGCTGCTCGACGAGCCGACCAACCACCTCGACGCCGAATCGGTCGAGTGGCTGGAGCAGTACCTCGCGCGCTTCCCGGGCACCGTGGTCGCGGTCACCCACGACCGCTACTTCCTCGACAACGCGGCCGAATGGATCCTCGAGCTCGACCGCGGCCGCGGCATCCCGTGGAAGGGCAACTACACCGAGTGGCTGGTGCAGAAGGAAGCGCGCCTGAAGCAGGAGGAGTCGCAGGAGAAGGCGCGCCAGAAGGCGATCGCCAAGGAACTCGAGTGGGCGCGGCAGAACGCCAAGGGCGGCCGCTCCAAGGGCAAGGCGCGCCTGGCCCGGATCGAGGAGCTGCAGTCGGTCGACTACCAGCGCCGCAACGAGACCAACGAGATCTTCATCCCACCGGGCGAGCGCCTCGGCAACAAGGTCATCGAGTTCAGGAACGTGTCGAAGAAGTTCGGCGACCGCCTGCTGATCGACGACCTGTCGTTCTCGGTGCCGGCGGGCGCGATCGTCGGCATCATCGGCCCGAACGGCGCCGGCAAGTCGACCCTGTTCCGCATGATCATCGGCCAGGAAACGCCGGACTCGGGCGAGATCGACATCGGCCCGACCGTCAAGCTCGCCTACGTCGACCAGAGCCGCGAGGCGCTGACCGGCAACCACAACGTGTTCCAGGAAGTGTCGGGCGGGCTGGACATCCTCAACATCAACGGCATCGAGATCCAGTCGCGCGCCTACATCGGCCGCTTCAACTTCAAGGGCCCGGACCAGCAGAAGCTGGTCGGCACCCTGTCGGGCGGCGAGCGCGGCCGCCTGCACCTGGCGAAGACCCTGCTGCAGGGCGGCAACGTGCTGCTGCTCGACGAGCCGTCCAACGACCTCGACGTCGAGACCCTGCGCGCGCTCGAGGATGCGCTGCTCGAGTTCCCCGGCAACGCGTTCGTGATCTCGCACGACCGCTGGTTCCTCGACCGCATCGCCACCCACATCCTCGCCTTCGAGGGCAACTCGCACGTGGAATTCTTCCAGGGCAACTACCGAGAGTACGAGGAAGACAAGAAGCGCCGCCTCGGCGACGAGGGCGCCAGGCCGCACCGGCTGCGCTTCAAGGCGCTGAAGTGACCGGGACGCCCGCGCAAGCGGGCGTTTCCACGCAGGAGACGACGATGGCGAACACCTTCATGCAGGCCCTGCGCGCGCGCTGGCGCGACGCCGACAGCCTGGTCTGCGTCGGGCTGGACCCGGAGCCGGCGAAATTCCCGGCGCGCTTCGCCGGCGACGGGGACGCGGTGTTCGCCTTCTGCCGCGACATCGTCGACGCGACCGCCGAGCATGCCTGCTGCTTCAAGCCGCAGATCGCGCACTTCGCCGCGCTCGGCGCCGAGGACGCGCTGCGCCGGCTGATCGCGCACGTGCACGCGGCGCACCCGGGCATCCCGGTGATCCTCGACAGCAAGCGCGGCGACATCGGCAGCACCGCCCGGCAGTACGCGCGCGAGGCGTTCGACCGCTACGCCGCCGACGCGGTGACCGTGAACCCCTACCTCGGCCGCGATTCGGTGCAGCCCTTCCTCGACCACGCCGGCAAGGGCGTGGTGGTGCTGTGCCGCACCTCCAACCCGGGCGCCGGCGACCTGCAGGACCTGCCGGTCGATGGCGCGCCGCTGTACCAGCACGTCGCGCGCAAGGTCGCCGGCGAATGGAACGGCCACGGCAACTGCATGCTCGTCGTCGGCGCGACCTGGCCGGAGCAGCTGCGCGACGTGCGCGCGATCGTCGGCGACCTGCCCTTCCTCGTGCCCGGCGTCGGCGCGCAGGGCGGCGATGCCGGCGCGGTCGTGCGCAACGCCAGGACCGCCGACGGCACCGGCCTGGTGGTCAGCTCCTCGCGCGCGATCCTCTACGCCTCGTCCGGCGAGGACTACGCCGAGGCCGCGGCGGCGGCGGCGCGCGCGCTGCGCTACGAGATCAACCGCCACCGCTGAGCGCGTCGCCGCCCGGCGGCAGGCCGAACACCTGCCGCAGGTAGGCCAGGTAGCCGGGGTCCTCGCACATGCCCTTGCCGGGCGCGTCGCTCAGCTTGGCCACCGGCTGGCCATTGCAGCGGACCATCTTCATGACGATGTTCAGCGGCTGCGGCCCGAGGTCGTTGGTGAGGTGGGTGCCGATGCCGAAGGCGACCCGGCAGCGGCCATGGAAATACGCATGCAGGCGCAGCACCCGCTCGACGTCGAGGCTGTCGCTGAACACCAGGGTCTTGGTGAGCGGGTCGATCCGGTGCCGCTCGAGGTGGGCGAGGATGCGCTCGCCCCACGCGAACGGATCGCCCGAGTCGTGGCGGATGCCGTCGAACAGCTTGCAGAAGTAGAGGTCGAAGTCGCGCAGGAAGGCCTCCAGCCCGACCACGTCCGACAGCGCCACGCCGAGGTCGCCGCGGTATTCCTGCGCCCACGCCTCGAACGCGGCCTTCTGCGAATCCACCAGTCGCGGCCCCAGCGCCTGGAAGGCCTGCAGGAACTCGTGCGCCATCGTGCCGTGCGGGACCAGGCCGAGCTCGCGGGCGAAGAACACGTTGCTGGTGCCGGCGAACTGCGGCCCGAGTGCGTCGCGCAGGACCGGCAGGATGCGCCCCTGCCAGGCGCGCGAATAACGCCGGCGCGTGCCGTAGTCGGCGATGGTGCAGTCGGGCACCGCGCGCAGGCGCGCGATCTTGGCGTCCAGCCGGCGCAGGCCCTCGCCCTCGTCGGCGGGCGGCTGGTGGCGGAACCAGACCTCGTTGACGATCGCCAGCAGCGGCACCTCGAACAGGATGGTGTGCAGCCACGGGCCTTTGACCTCCAGCACGAGCTCGCCCGGCGCGGCCTCCGATGGCCGCAGCGCCACGTGCTTCATGTCGAGGTGGAACAGGCCGAGGAAGTCGACGAAGTCCGGCTTGAGGTAGCGCAGGCCGCGCAGCCAGGCCAGCTCGTCGGCGCGGAACCGCAGGGTGCACAGCGCGGCGACCTCGGCGCGGATCTCCTCGGCGTGGCGCGCCAGGTCGATGCCCGGCGTGCGGCAGCGGAAGCGGTAGCGCGCCTGCGCGGCCGGATGCTGGTGCAGCACCGCCTGCATCATCGTGAACTTGTACAGGTCGGTGTCGAGCAGCGAGCGGATGATCATCGCGCGCTTCGCCTGCCTCAGCGGCGGGTGGCCAGCATAGCGGGCAGGCGTGAAGCCCAGTGCGTCCAGATCGCCAGCCAGACCGCGGCGCGCAGCGCCGGCCCTCGCCGCGCCGCCTCGAACTTGCGGAAATAGCGCCACAGCCCGCGGTGCTTGTGCCATTCCACGAACAGCGGCCGGCTGCGCGAGGAGACTCCGCGCAGGTGCACGACGGTGACGTCGTTGGCCACCGCCACCAGCGCGCCGGCGGCGCGCGCGCGCCGGCACAGGTCCAGGTCCTCGGCGTGCAGGCGATAGCCCTCGTCGAAGCCGCCGACGCGCTCGAACAACCGGCGCGGCAGCAGCATCAGCGCGCCGGACACCGCGTCCACCGGCTGCAGCGGGCACGCGTCATCGCGCGCCACGCCGAGCCGCATCGCCGAAGGCGCGCGCAGCATCGCCGCGAACTCGGGGTCGCGCCGGCGCGCGGCCTCGTCGCGCGCGCCGTCCTCGCCGACCAGGTCGGCGCCGACGAGCGCGTCGCCGCCGCGGCGGCGCGCATGCGCGCGCAGTGCGGCGAGCGTACCGGGCTCGACCAGGCAATCGGGATTGACGAAGGCCAGCCACGCGGCCTGCGCCCCCTCGCCCGCCAGCGCGCGCGCCCCCTGGTTGCAGGCGACCGCGAAGCCCGGGTTGTCGGGGTTGGCGACGAAGCGCACGCGCGGGTCCTCCGCGGCATGCCGCTGCACCAGCGCGAGGGTGTCGTCGTCGGAGGCGTTGTCGACCACGCGGATGGCGGCCACGCCGGCGGCCGCGCGCAGGCGCGCGAGGCAGTCGTCGATGCTCTCGGCGCTGCGGTGGGTGACGACCACCACGCCGATGTCGGCGTCGCCGCCCGCGCCGGAGGCCAGCATGTTCATGCGAACAGCTCGCGCTGCGGCGGCAGTGGCCCGGTCGTGGCGAACGCCGCGCCGAGCGCCTCGCGGCCCGCGCGCAGCGGATCGTCCATCAGGAATCCGGCCAGGCGCGCGTGCCAGCCCGGCCAGCGCGCGGCCAGCGCGTCCATGTCGCCGTCGGCGGGGCCGCCCTCGCCGCCGCGCGCCACGAACGCGGTCTCGCACAGCACGTTGCGCCAGCCCAGGCCGGACAGGCGCAGCGAGAGGTCGACCAGCGCCGCGTACCACGACCCATAGCTGGCCGCGTCCAGCCCGCCGGCGCGGCGGCGGGCGCTGCCGCGCAGCGCGACCGCGTGGGCGACCGCGGCGGGCAGCTCCGGATGCAAGGGCGGCAGCGTGGCAGCGGCACGGGCGAGGCGTTCGGAATCGACCGGAGGCGGATTGATCTCGCCCAGGCGCGGCCACGCCGCCGTCTCGCCGGCGTTGCACCATGGCGTGGCGGTGGCGATCGCCGCATCGCGCGCGAGGCAGGCGGCGAGCTGCTGCAGCCAACCGGGCAGTGGCACGGCGTCCGGCGCGAGCACCACGACGTCGGCCTCGCCGCAGGCGGCCAGTGCCTGGTCGAGGTGGGCGACCTCGCCGACCGCGCGCGGCCGCCGGCTGTATTCGGCGGTGAGCGGGGTGCGCTGCAGCCAGCGCTCGACGATCGCCTGCGCACGCGGTCCGGCGCGGGCGTCGTCGACCAGCCACACGCGCGCGCCGGCGGGCGTGCCCGCATCCAGCGCGCCCAGGCAGGCGTCCAGCGCCTCGTCGTCCACGCCCAGCGGCAGCAGCACCACCGGCAGCTGCACGGCCGCGCCCCGCGCGTCGGTCACTTGCCCTTCGGCGCGCGGTACAGCGGCTCCAGCGCGCGGAAGCGGCGGCCGTATTCGTCGGTCAGGTCGCGCGCTTCCTGCGGATCGCGCACGATGGTCGGCGTGATCAGGATGATCGTCTCGTTGCGCGTGGTCGACGAGTTCTGGGTGCCGAACAGCGCGCCGATGATCGGGATGCGGCTCAGCCCCGGCACGCCGCTGCCTCCGCGGGTGGTGCCGTCCTTGATCATGCCCGCCAGCAGGATGGTGTCGCCGCTCTGCACCGCCGCCTCGGTCTGCAGCTTCTGCGAGTTGATGGTGACGTTGCCGAAGCGGTCGGCCACGCCGGTGGGCGAA
>JBQCFN010000252.1:0-3286 GCA_051959035.1 Lysobacteraceae bacterium
ATGACCGACCCCGCCAAGACCGCGTTGACGCAGGCCCGGCGCGCCATCGACGGCGCGCTGTCGCGCGACCGTGGCCGCCTGCTCGGCCTGTGGTCGCGGTGGAAGGCCAACCCCGCCGACGCGCGCGCGCAGGCGGCGTTCGCGCAGGCCCTGCAGGCCTCGGTGCAGGCGCGCGCGACGCGCGCCGCGTCGCTGCCGCAGGCGCCGGTGGACGCGGGCCTGCCGATCGCCGCGCAGGCCGCGCGGATCGTCGGGCTCATCCGCGCCCACCAGGTGGTGGTCGTGGCCGGCGAAACCGGCTCGGGCAAGACCACCCAGCTGCCCAAGCTGTGCCTGGCCGCCGGGCGTGGCGCGGCCGGCATGATCGGCTGCACCCAGCCGCGCCGCATCGCCGCGCGCGCGGTGGCGCGGCGCGTGGCGGAGGAGCTGCAGGTGCCGCTCGGCGGCGCGGTCGGCTACCAGGTGCGCTTCACGGAGCACGTCGGCGAGCAAACCGCGGTCAAGTTCATGACCGACGGCATCCTGCTCGCCGAGATCCAGTCCGACCGCTGGCTGTCGCGCTACGACACGCTCATCGTCGACGAGGCGCACGAACGCAGCCTCAACATCGATTTCCTGCTCGGCTACCTCAGGCAGCTGCTGCAGCGCCGCCCCGACCTCAAGCTGGTCGTGACCTCGGCCACGATCGACACCGAGCGCTTCGCCGCGCATTTCTTCGACGCGCCCGTGGTGGAAGTCGAAGGCCGCGGCTTCCCGGTCGAGGTGCGCTACCGGCCGCTGGAAGGCGAGGGCGGGGACGAAGGCGACCGCAGCGTGCTCGACGGCATCGTCGCCGCCTGCGACGAGATCACGCGCGAGTCGCGCACCGGCGACGTGCTGGTGTTCCTGCCCGGCGAGCGCGAGATCCGCGACGCGCACCGCGCGCTGGAAGCGCGCAAGTACCGCCATACCGACGTGCTGCCGCTGTACGCGCGGCTGTCGGCGCGCGACCAGGACCGGGTGTTCAACCCCGGCCCGCAGCGGCGCATCGTGCTCGCCACCAACGTCGCCGAAACCTCGCTGACGGTGCCGCGCATCCACTACGTGGTCGATCCTGGCCATGCGCGGGTCAAGCGCTACAGCCCGCGGCAGAAGCTCGACCGCCTGCACGTCGAGCCGGTCAGCCAGGCCAGCGCCGACCAGCGCAAAGGCCGCTGCGGGCGCATCGCGCCGGGCACCTGCTACCGGCTGTATTCGCAAGCGGATTTCGAGTCGCGGCCGCGCTACACCGATCCGGAAATCCGCCGCGCCGCGCTGGCCGGGGTGATCCTGCGCATGCTCGCGCTTGGACTCGGGCGCATCGAGGACTTCCCCTTCCTCGAGCCGCCGGACCCGCGCGCGGTCGCCGACGGCTGGCAGGCGCTCGCCGAACTCGCCGCGGTCGACAACGTGGCCGACCACGGCCAGCGCAGGCTGACCGACATCGGGCGGGTGATGGCGCGGCTGCCGGTGGACGTCAAGCTCGCGCGCATGCTGGTCGCCGCCAACGCGCACGGCGTGCTGCCGGAGATGCTGGTGATCGCCAGCTTCCTCGGCATCCAGGACCCGCGCGAGCGCCCGGCCGACCAGCGCGCGGCCGCGGACAACGCGCACGCGGCGTTCATCGACCACAAGTCGGAGTTCGTCGGCATCCTCAAGTTGTGGGAAGCCTTCCGCGCCGCCCACGAGGAGCTCACCCAGTCGCAGCTGCGCAAGTGGGCCGAGCGGCACTTCCTCGGCTTCCTGCGCCTGCGCGAATGGCGCGAACTGCACCGGCAGCTGAAGCTGCTGTGCGAGGAACTCGGGTGGGCGGGCGAGCGCGAGCCCTCTTCTCGCGTGGTCGCGGCGGGCGCCCGGCCACGAAAGGCCGGGCCGGCTTCGCAGCCGGATGCCGCGCGCCACGACCGGCAGGACGACGCGCAGGCGATGCCGCCCGGCCACTACACCGCACTCCACCGCGCCCTGATCGCCGGCCTGCCGACCCAGCTCGGCAACCGCGGCGACCGCGGCGTCTACGACGGCCCGCGCGGGCGCAAGTTCCAGCTCTTCCCCGGTTCGCCGCTGTCGAAAAAGCCGCCCCCCTGGGTGCTGTCCGCGCTGCTGCTCGACACCGAGCGGGTGTGGGCGCTGACCAACGCCGCGGTCGAGCCCGACTGGGCGATCGCCGAGCTGCCGCACCTGCTGGCGCGCCGCCACCACGATCCGCACTGGTCGCGCTCGCAGGGCCGCGTGGTCGGCAGCGAGCAGGTGTCCCTGTTCGGGCTGGTGCTGGCGCCGAAGCGGCCGGTGCATTACGGCGCGTTGTACCCGGAGGAAAGCCGCGCCATCTTCGCGCGCGAGGCGCTGGTCACCGGCGAGATCAACACGCGCAGCGCGTTCCTGCCGCGCAACCGCGCGACCCTCGCCAGGGCGAAGCAGGAGGAGGCCAAGCAGCGCCGGGCGGGACTCGTCGTCGACGAGGAATGGCAGGCGCAGTGGTACCTCGACCGCCTGCCGCCGCACGTGCACAACGTGCAGGCGCTGGATGCGTGGTACGCGACGCTGCCGAAGGACCGGCAGCGCGGGCTGGAGTGGTCGTTCGACGACCTGATGGTCGGCGAGGCGACCGAGGCGGCGCGCTTCCCGCCGTTCCTGCCGCTGGGCGAGGCGCGGCTGGCGGTCAGCTACCGCTTCGAGCCGGGTGCGCCTGACGACGGCATGACCGTGGCGGTGCCGCTGCACCTGCTCAACGCGCTCGACCCGGCGCGGCTGTCGTGGCTGGCGCCTGGCTTCGTCGCCGACAAGGCGGCGGCGCTGATCCGCTCGCTGCCCAAGGCGCTGCGGCGCAACGTCGTGCCGGCGCCGGACTTCGCCCGCGCCTTCGCCGAGGCCTTCCCGCAGCCGACCGCCGATGCGATCGAGGGCGAGCTGGCGCGCTTCCTGCAGCGCGTAACCGGCGTCGCGCTGTCGGCGACCGACTTCGATCCCGCCGCGCTCGAACCGCACCTGCACGCCAACCTGCGCCTGCTCGACGTGGCCGATGGCCCGCGTGGCGGCGGCCACGTGCTCGCCGAATCGCGCGACCGCGCGGCGGGGCGCGCCCGCTTCGCCCCGCGCGCCGCCGAGGCGTTCGCCGGGCGCGCCGCCGAAGGCCTCGCGCGCGAGCGGCTGGTGGCCTTCCCGGACAGTCCCATGCCGGAAGCCGTGCCCGGGGCGGGTGGCGTGCCGGCCTATCCGGCGCGGCACGACGAGGGCGCCAGCGCCTCGCTGTCGGTGCACGCAGACCGTG
>JBQCFN010000253.1:0-19144 GCA_051959035.1 Lysobacteraceae bacterium
CGCGACGCCAAGGGCCTGTACGCCAAGGCCCGCGCCGGCCAGATCCGCAACTTCACCGGCATCGATTCGCCCTACGAGGTGCCGGAGGCGCCGGAGGTGGTGCTGGACACCGTCGCCGAGTCGCCGGCGGCGCTGGCGGAAAGGCTGGTGGAGCGCCTGCTGGGTGCGCCGTGACCGGCTCGCCGGCGCGGCACCGCGGCGGCAACGGCCAGCGAAGGGACAACGACCGATGGCAGCCCGACTGAGCCCCGCCGCCTTCGTGCCCGAGCGCCTGTGGCGTCCGCTCTGGCATGTGTCGATGCTGACGGTGGCGATGGTCGCCGGCGTCGCGATGGCCTTCGCCACCCAGACCCTGCTCGCGCGCGAGCTCGGGCCGGCCGATTACGGCCTGTTCGCCTCGTCGCTGGCGACGGTGACGATGATCGCGCCGCTCGCCGGCTTCGGCCTGACCCAGTTCCGCCTCAAGGTCTACGGCGTCGAAGGCTGGGCCGCGCACCGCTGGATGCAGCCGTCGTTGCGCTTCACCGTGTTCAGCACGCTGCTCGCGATCGGCCTGGTGGTCGGCTGGGCGCTGCTCGGCGCGCCCGCCAATGGCACGCGCTTCTGCCTGCTGGTGCTCACGCCGGTGATCTTCAGCGTGCTGGCGTCGGACCTGGTCGGCAACAAGCTGCGCCTGGAGGACCGCTACCGCTACATGGCGCTGTGGCAGCTGATGCTGCCGGCGAGCCGGCTGGCGGTCGCGATCGCGCTGTGGTGGGTCGTTGGGCTGGGGTATCGCTTCGTCGCGGTGGCGTATGCGGTGGTCGCGCTGCTGGTCACGGCGCGGGCGTTGCCGCACCTGCGCGCCCTGCTGCGCGACGAGATGGACCTCAAGGGCCATGGCCGGCGCGACCTCGCGGCTCCCGCCGGGCCGACGCCCGGCGTCGCAGAGGTGTGGTCGCAGGCATGGGCCTACGGACTGGTGGCGCTGCTGTTCCCGGTGTTCTTCCAGATCAGCACCGTCCTGCTGAAGTACCTCGACAACGACACCCAGGCCGGCCACTACGGCATCGCGCTGTCGGTCATGACCGCGATCTACATGATCCCGGTGACGATCTACCAGAAGTTCCTGCTGGCCAAGCTGCACCGCTGGGCCGCGCACGACAAGCCGAAGTTCTGGCTGGTGTACCGCAAGGGCAACTACGCGATGTTCGCCTTCGGGCTGCTGATCGCGCTGGTGCTGGCCGGGCTCGCGCCGTGGGTGGTGCCGCTGGTCTTCGGCAAGGCCTACCGCCCGGTCGTGGCGATCCTGATGGTGCTTGCCTGGTGCGTCCCGCTGCGCTTCCTCGCGGTGTCGGCGGGCTCTGTGCTGCTCACCGAAAACCACATGCGCTACCGCGTCTTCGCGCTGGCGCTGGCGGCCACCACGGTCGTCCTGCTGAACCTCGCCCTGATCCCGCGCTTCCATGCGCTGGGCGCCGCGGGCGCGACGGTGATCGGGGAGGGCGTCCTGCTGCTGTCGACGGCGTTCTTCGTGCGGCGCTTCGTGCTGCCCATGCGGGAACCGGCCACCGTTGAAACCGCGCCGTGTTGACGCGGCGCTGTCGGTGCCATCCCTACAGTGGCCAGCCTTGGCCAGCGCACGCGCACCCATCGAGATCCCAGGAGCCGGCATGAGCAGGTTCGATCCGCTGAACGAGGCGATGCCCTGGCGTGCCGCGCCGGCGCCGCGGCTGCGCCGGTGGCACGTTTACCTGCTGTTCTTCTGCTGGACGCTGTTTTCGCTGTACGTCTACAGCCGCTTCAGCACGCTTGGCGACAGCCATTCCTACCTGAGCGGCGCCTACGACGACGACGACCACGCCGCGCGGACGCTGATGATCACCTACCTCGCCGAAGGCGCGTTCGCGCTGGTGCGGGTGGAGTTCCTCGCCCACCTGCTGTTCGGCCTGTTCGCCGCCAGCGGCGTGGCCTACCTCGTCTCGCAGGCGAAGGTGCACGGGCGCTACCGCTGGCCGTTGCTGGCGATCCTGCTCACCCCGAACTTCGGCGTGTGGGCCTCGGTGATCGGGCGCGAGTCGCTGTTCGTCGGCCTGCTCGGCTATTTCCTCGGAGCGGTGATCGGCTATTACCGCAGCCCGGGCGTGCAGCGCACCGTGCTCGCGATCGTCTGCATCGCCGGCATGACCTTCATCCGCTCGCCCTACGGCATCGGCATGGGGCTGTTCTTCATGATGGTGCTGGCCTACCGCTCGGGGCCGCGCATGCACCTGAGCGTGGGGCTGCAGACCACGCTGCTGGCCTGCGTGGCCGGCGCGGTGCTGGCCGCCGCGTGGCCGTACCTGGACGCCTACATCGCCGGCGACGTGCTGCCCAAGGCCAAGGGCTATTTCACCCTCAGCTCCGAGACCACCCGCAACTGGATCCAGCTCGACAGCACCCGCACGCTGTTCGCGAGCCTGTGGTGGACGCTGCCGCTCGCGCTGGTCGGGCCGACGCCCGGGGAGGTGCTGGCGCGGCCGGTGATGCTGCCGTTCCTGCTGTCGGGAATGGTGGTGTTCGGCAGCCTGCTGTATTCGGTCGGGGTCGCGTTCCGCACGCCGCCGGGCCGCGAACGCAAGCTGCTGCTGCTCGGCTGGCTGCCGGCGGTGGCCTTCGTCCTCGTCGCCTACGTGCCGTTCGGCGTCTACAACTCGGGCAGCGCGATCCGCTACGCGTCCTGCTTCCTGCTGTTCCTCGTGTTCCCGTCGCTGCTGCTGTCGTCGGTGGAGGCGGAGGAAGCCGAGCGCGAGGCGGTACCGCCGGCGCTGGTGCCCGAACTGCTGCGCAGGTCGCTCGGGCAGGCCTTGCAGGACCCCGCGCCGCGTTGACAACCAGGGAGAGGCTGTCGCGATGAAATTCGTGCTGTTCGCCAATACGGACTGGTACCTCTACAACTTCCGCCTGTCGACGGCGCGCGCGCTGGCCGAACGCGGCCACGAGGTGTTGCTGCTGTCGCCGCCCGGACCCTACGGCGAGCGCTTCGCCGGCCTGGGCCTGCGCTGGATTCCGCTCGACATGCATCGCGCCAGCCTCAACCCGTGGCGCGAGAGCCGCACGCTGGGCGCGCTGGTCGGCGTGCTGCGGCGCGAGCGGCCGCACCTGCTGCACAGCTTCACGGTGAAGTGCGCGATCTACGGCGCGCTCGCCTCGCGCATGGCCGGCGTGCCGGCGGTGGTCAATGCGGTGGCCGGGATGGGCTACGTGTTCGCCGCCGACGACCTGCGCGCGCGCGGACTGCGCCCGGTGGTGCGGTCGCTGATGCGCTTCACCTTCGCCGGCCGCAATTCGCGCCTGATCCTGCAGACCCCCGACGACGCCGACGCCTTCCTCCGCGCGCGCATCGTGCCGCCGGGGCACATCCGGGTGATCCGGGGTTCCGGCGTGGACACCTCGCGTTTCTGGCCGCGCGAGGACGCCGGTGCCGTCGGCGGGCGCCCGCTGCGCGTGCTGCTCGCCGCCCGCCTGCTGCGGGAAAAGGGTGTCGGCGAGTACGTGGAGGCGGCGCGGCGGCTGAAGGCGGCCGGGCGCACGATCGAGTTCGTGCTCGCCGGTTCGCCCGATCCCGGCAATCCCGGTTCAGTCGACCCCGCCGAGGTGCAGCAGTGGGTCCGCGAGGGCCTCGTCACCTGGCTGGGGCACGTCGAGGACATGCCGGCGCTGCTGCGCTCGGTCGACGTGATGGCGCTGCCGAGCTGCTACCGCGAAGGCGTGCCCAAGAGCCTGATCGAGGCCGCCGCGAGCGGCCTCGCGCTGGTCACCACCAACCTGCCCGGTTGCCGCGAAGTGGTGAGCGAGCACGGCGTGGACGGGCTGCACACGCGGCCGCGCGATCCGGTCGAACTGGCCGCATGCCTCGCCGCGCTCGACGACGACCGCGAGCTGCTGCGCCGGCTGGCGGCGCGCGCCCGCGACAAGGCGCTGGCGCATTTCGACGAGCGCATCGTCATCCAGAAGACGCTCGCCGTGTACGACGAACTGCTCGGCGCGCCGCCGGCGCTGTCCGACCCGCTGCCGGACGGTTTCGCCGCTCCCTGAACGCGCACTCCCGGGCGGCCGTTGCGCGCGGCACCGCTTCGCGCGGCTTTCACTCCGCGCGGGCGACCTTGTGCTGCCATCGATCGCAAGGACGCCCGTACCGCATGCATTTGTCCCCACGTGGCCATGGCGCGGGCGGCCCCCGGCACCCGGCGCCGCCTGGCGCATGCGGAGGCGGTGCCCCGCGCGGGGACGCCTTGCGGACCGAAGGGCTCGACCGGGTGGTGTCATGCACGCTTCGGGTGGTCCCATGAGTTCCGGCACGCTCCTCGGCGGCGGTGCGCTCCACGCGCTCGCCGGCGACACGGCGCTGCATGCGTGCGCGGCGCCCGCCCGGGTCGCCGAACCGGCGCCGCGCGTGCAGCTCACCATGTCGCCCTACTTCGGCAAGTCGGACTTCTCGCCGCTGTCGCGCGATGGCGGCCACGTGGTCGACCTGGTGTCGATCGCCGACCTGCTGCGCAACGGCTTCGTGTATCCGCCGCATTCGGTGTTCCGCGACGTGAAGCTGGTGACCTTCAGCTTCGATCCGGCGCACGACATGCACGATGCCCCGCAGTTCCGCTACGTTTTCCGCGATGACGGTCGCGCGGACGAGCGTGCGGCGGGCGACCCGGACTGGGTCGGCACCTACCACCGGCTGCTGTGCGAAGCGGTGGACGAAGCCTGCCGCGAAATGCGCACGCCCTGGCTGCTGCAGAGCGGCGGCAAGGACTCCACCTCGATCGCGATTGCCGCCGCTGACGCGCGGCCGGACATGCGCTGCATCACCTACCTCGGCGGCCGCGAGGAGAACGAGGTGGAATCGGCGCGCGCGGTCGCGGCGGCGCTCGGGCTGCGCCACGACACCCTGGTGTGCGACCCGGGCCGCGCCTACGACCGCTACCTCGCGCTGGTGGAGCGCATGCCGCTGCTGACGGCGGACTTCGCCCTGCTGTCCTACGTGGACCTCGCCACCGAGGTCGCCCGGGAGGGCGGCGACGGCATCGTCGACGGGATGTGCTCGGACAACTACTTCGGCGTGCAGACCGGCTGGAAGCATCGCTGGCTGGCGGCCTGCGCGCGCGGCTTCCGGCTGCCGGGCTTCCTCGCCGACCTGCCGCTGGTCCGGCGCAACTTCGAGCTGTGCTACATGCTCTCGACCCTGCAGATGAACCCGGTCGAGCGGGTGTTCCCGGGCTCGCGCTTCACTGACGACGAGGTCGACGCGCTGTTCGGCCGCGAGGTGGCGCGGCTGTCGAAGCGGCGGCTTGAACTTTTCCGCGCCGAGATGGAATCCGCCAGCAGCGTGGACGAATGGTGGGCGATCGCCTCGTCGATCGCGGGCTCGAGCGCCTCGGTCGGCAAGGGCCTGTACACGACCGCGGCGCTGTCGCTGCAGGCCGCGTATCCGTTCTGCGACCGCCGGCTGTGCGAATGGGTGTTCCGCCAGGTGCCGCGCAACCAGCTGGTGGACCCGGTCGCGCGGGTGAGCAAGCTGCTGATGCGCCGCCACATCGCGACCCGCTTCGGCCGGCTGCCCTACGTGCTGAAGAAGGGCAGCTTCCGCTTCGACCTGTGCGGGCTGGCGCACCAGCGCTTCGAGCAGGTGCACGCCTTCGCCCGGCAGGCGCGCGAGGTGCTGCCCGGCGCCGCGCCCTGGCTGGAGCGCCACCGCGTGCGGTTCGACAACAAGTACCACGCCTCCAAGTTCTACCTCCTGGCCGTCGTGCTCCCCTGGATCGCCCTGCGGGACAAGGGCGCCGCCCGGTGAATGCGAACGACCAGGACCCGATGCCGATGGACCAGCCCGTGCACCCGCCCCGACAGCAGATCACCATGTCGCCGTACTACGGCAGGCCGGATTTCTCCAACCTGCCGCGCGCGGGCGAAGGCAACAGCCGGCTTGACCTGGTGTCGGTCGCGGACCTGCTGCGCAACGGCTTCATCTACGCGCCGCACTCGATCTACGAGAACGTCAAGCTGGCGACGTTCGGCTTCAATCCCCACCAGGACATGCACGGCGCGTCGCAGTTCCGCTTCCACTTCCGCGACAGCGGCAAGAAGCAGGAGCCCGGCGGGGCGGAAGGCGAGGACCCGGCCGCGCTGGTCGACACCTACCACCGCCTGCTGGGCGAGGCGGTGCGCCATGCCTGCGCGGACATGCACGCGCCCTGGCTGCTGCAGAGCGGCGGCAAGGATTCCACCTCGATCGCCATCACCGTCGCCGAGGTCCGGCCGGACACGACCTGCATCACCTACCTCGGCGGGCGCGAGGAGAACGAGCTGGAATCCGCCGGCGCGGTCGCGCGCGCGCTCGGCCTGCGCCACGAGGCGCTGGTCTGCGATCCCGCCCGCGCCTACGACCGCTACCTCGCCCTGATCCCGCGGATGCCGCTGCTGACCGCCGACTTCGCGATGCTCTCCTACGTCGACCTGGCGACCGAGATCGCGCTCGCCGGCGGCGACGGGGTGATCGACGGGCTCGGCTCGGACAGCTACTTCGGCATGCCGGTGAGCCGCCAGCACCGGCTGCTGTCGCACCTCGCGCGCGGCCTGCGGCTGCCCAGGTTCCTCGCCGAGCTGCCGCTGGTCGACCGCAGCTTCCGCCTGTGCTTCGGCATCTCGACCCTGCAGATGGACCCGGTGGAGCGCATCTTCCCGGGCTCGCGCTTCACCGACGCGGAGGTCGACGAGCTGCTCGGGCGCGACATCGCCCGCCTGTCGAAAGCCCGGCTGACGCCGTTCCTCAAGGAGATCGAGTCGGTGACCAGCAGCGACGAGCTGCGCACGATGGCGATCACCATCGAGGAGTCGTCCAGCGCGTTCGCCAAGGGGCTGTACGTGAGCAGCGCGCTGTCGCTGAGGTCGGCCTATCCCTTCTGCGACCCGGCGCTGCGCGAGTGGGTGTACCGGCACGTGCCGCAGGACCAGCTGCTGGACCGCGCCACCTCCACCAGCAAGGTGCTGGTGCGCCGGCACATCGCCACCCGCTTCGGGTCGCTGCCGTACGTGTCGAGGAAGGGAAGTTTCCGTTTTGACCTGTGCGGGCTGGCCCGGTGCCGGTTCGAGCAGGTTCATGCGTTGGCAGTACAGGAACGGGGCGTGATGCCGGGGGCGGCGCGGTGGCTGGAGCGCAACCGCGTCCGCCTCGACAACAAGTACCACGCCTCCAAGTTCTACCTGCTGGCGGTGGTGCTGCCGTGGATCGCCCACCGCGCCCGTGGCTCCGAGGCGACGACTTGAGGGGGTCGGAAGATGGAGATGCTCGCGAATGGCTTCGACACGGCGGTGCGCCGCCGGCAGATCACCATGTCCCCGTATTACGGGCCGCCGGACTTTTCCTGCGTGGCGCGGGACGAGGCCGAGGCCGTGCGGCTGGACGAGGTGTCGCTGGCCGACCTGCTGCGCAACGGATTCGTGTATCCGCCGCATTCGATCTTCACCGACACCAAGCTGGCGACCTTCGGCTTCGACCCGCGCCACGACATGCACCAGGCGCCGCGCTTCCACTTCGACTTCCACACCCGTGGCAAGGGCGAGTCGCGCGACCCGCAGGACTGGATCGGCACCTACCACCGGCTGCTGTGCGACGCGTACCGGCGCGCATGCGCGGACATGCGCTCGCCGTGGCTGCTGCAGAGTGGTGGCAAGGACTCGACGCAGCTGGCGATCATCGCCGCCGAGGTGCGGCCTGACACGACCTGCATCACCTACCTCGGCGGGCACGAGGAGAACGAGGTCGAGTCCGCGCGCTACGTCGCGCGCGAGCTCGGGCTGCGGCATGAGACGCTCACCTGCGATCCCGGCCGCGCCTACGACCGCTACCTCGCGCTGGTGCCGAAAATGCCGCTGCTGACGGCCGATTTCGCGCTGCTGTCCTACGTCGACCTCGCGACCGACGTGCTCGGCGCGGGCGGCGACGGCGTGGTCGACGGCATGGGCGCCGACAACTACTTCGGCATCCCGGTCGGGCGCGTCCACCGCTGGCTGTCGGCGATGGCGCGGCACATCCGCGTGCCCAGCAGCATCTTCGAGCTGCCGGTGATCGGCCGCAACTTCGAGATCTGCTACCTGCTGTCGACGCTGCAGATGGATCCGATCGAGCGCGACTTCCCCGGTTCGCGCTTCAGCGACGAGGAAGTCGACATGCTGTTCGGGCGTGGCATCTCCTCGCAGTCGCGCGGGCGCCTGGCGCTGTTCCGCGAAGAGCTCGCGTCCGCGGCGAATGCCGACGAGCGCTGCACGATGGCGCTCACGGTGGCGGGCGCCGCGGGCGGCTTCGCCAAGGGCCTGTACACCGCCAGCGCGCTCTCGCTGCAGGCGGCGTATCCCTTCTGCGACCCGGAGCTGCGCGACTGGGTATACCGGCAGGTGCCGTCCGACCAGCTGGTGGACCCGGTCACGCGCACCAGCAAGGTGCTGATGCGCAGGCACATCGCGCGGCGCTTCCCCGCGCTGCCCTACGTCCAGCGCAAGGGCAGCTTCCGCTTCGACCTGCGCGGGCTGGCGCGCGCGCGCTTCGAGATCGTGCATGCGCACGCGCAGCGTGCGCGCGACGTGCTGCCCGGCGCGGTCGCGTGGCTGGAGCGCAACCGCCGCCGGCTCGACAACAAGTACCACGCCTCCAAGTTCTACCTGCTGGCGGTGGTGCTGCCGTGGGTCAACGACGCGATGCGCGACGAGCGCCGGCGGGGCGACGCATGAGCCGGCCGGAACGGGTTTCCGGCACGCGCCGCCGGGTGCTGCAGGCGGGACTCGCGCTGCTGGCCCTGCCGCTGGTGGCCGGGGCGCGTTGCGCCGGCGGCCCGGCGACGCCACGCGTGGTGCCGGCGCGGGCGCGCGGCAGCACGCGCATCGACGTGAGGGCGATGGGCGCGCGCGGAGACGGCCGCACCGATGACACCGCCGCCTTCCAGAAGGCCGTCGACGCCCTGCCGGCGGCCGGCGGCACGGTGCTGGTGCCCGCGGGCAACTACCTGATCGACGCGGTGCAGTCGATCCGCCTGCGCAGCCGCATGTGCCTGCAGCTCGCGCCCGACGCCGTGCTCAGCGCCATTCCCAACGGCGCGCGGCAGGCCACGGTGATCTTCATGGAGAAGATCTCCGACGTCGAGATCATCGGCGGCCGCATCGTCGGCGAACGCGACCGCCACCTGGTGCAGACCGGCGAATGGGGCCACGGCATCCGCTTCCGCGGCGCCAGCCGGGTCAACGTGCGCGACATCCACATCTCCAACTGCTGGGGCGACGGCATCTGCATGGGCGGCGCCGACGAGCACCAGCGCACGCCGAGCGTGGACGTGGTCATCGCGGGCGTCACCTGCACGGGCAACCGCCGGCAGGGCCTGTCGATCGGGCGCACGCGCCACGTGCGGGTGTACGACTCCGAGTTCAGCGACACCGCCGGCACCGCGCCGCAGTTCGGCATCGACGTCGAGCCCGACCGCCCCGGCGACACCCAGGACGTGCGCATCGAGAACTGCGTCGTGCGCAACAACAAGGGCGGCGGCATCCAGCTCTACCGCCGGGTCAACAACGTGGTGGTGCAGGACTGCACCATCGAGGGCAACCGCGGGCAGGGCATCCTCGCGGTCGGCGTGTCCAATGCGCTGGTCGCCGGCAACTGCATCCGCGGCAACGGCGGCGTCGGGCTGGGCGTGCGCCCCGAGGCGTCCTCGCTCGAGGTGCGCGACAACGTCTTCGCCGACAACGCCGGCCGGGCGCGTGCGCGGGCGCTGTCCTCCGGCGGCCGCGCGGCGCGCGCGGCGGCGCAGCTGGAGGGGCAGGGCAGCGCGGTGCGCGTCGCCGCCGAGGCCACCGACATCCGGATCGGAGCGAACACCTACCAATGAGGCATCCGCCCGCACCGCGCCGCCGGCGACGCGAGGCGCCGCCATGAACGCGCTGCTCCAGGCCATCCCGGCCGTGTTCGTCGCGCTGACCTATCCACCGACGCTGTCGGCCTGCGTGCTGGCGCTGGCGGTGCTCGCGTGGCTGCTGCGCTGGCGGCGCACCGCGGTGGCGGTCGCCGCGGGCGCGCTCGCCTGGTCGATGCTGTGGTCGGTGCCGCTCGCCTCGGACTGGCTGCGGCATACGCTGGCCAGCCGCACGCCGCAGGTCGCCGAGGCGGCGCTGCCCGAGGCGGACGCCATCGTCGTGCTCGGCGGCGGCCAGTACGCGTGGTTGCAACGACGCGACGCCAACCCCTACCTGATGGAGCGCAGCCGCCTCGCGGCCGGCGCGCGGGCCTGGCTCGAGGGACGCGCGCCGCTGGTGGTGCTGTCGGGCGGACGCAGCGGCGGGCACGGCCTGACCGAGGCCGGGCGGATGGCCGAGGCCATCGTCGAGCTCGGCGTGCCGCGCTCGGCGCTGCTGCTGGAGCAGCGCAGCCGCGATACCGCCGGCAACGCGAAGTTCACCGCGCAGCTGGCGCGCGAGCACCACCTGCGGCGCATCCTGCTGGTCACCTCCGCCGTGCACATGCCGCGCGCCGAGCTGCTGTTCCGCAATGCGGGGCTGCAGGTGGTCCCGGTGCCGGTCCCCGAAGGCAGGCCGCGGCTGACCTGGCGCGAACGCTGGCTGCCCAGCCCCGGCGCCCTGTGGCGCAGCGGCCGCGCGTTGAAGGAGTACGCCGGCCTGCTGTCGGTGCGGCTGCGCACCCAGGCCGCCCACTGCGGCTGAGCCCCGCGGGCGGCCAGCGGCAATTTCACGCCATTCAGGCACCCTCCCTGACTACGCTGCGGCCACGACGATGACCAGGGCCTGCCCGGCATCGACGCGACAAGCCCACCCACGCCACGCGCAGCGGCCCGACGAGCCCGCGCGTCGTGCCCCAGAGAGGACAGCCACGTGACTTACATGGTTCGCGCCCTTGCGGCCCTCGCCGCCACGTTCGCGCTTGCAGGATGCACCGGTCAGTACCTGACGACGGGCGAGACGCCGCGCGACAACTTCATCGAAACGGGCGAAGTGAAGGTCGTGCCGATCACGCCCGAGCTGGTCGCCGACGCCTCCGTGAACGCGGTGTCGACGCAGCTCCCCGCGGAGCTGACCAGCTATCGCCAGAAGGACTACCTGATCCAGCCCGGCGACACCCTGCTGGTCACCGTCTGGGACCATCCGGAACTCACCGCGCCCGCCGGCAGCCAGCAGGAGACCGTCGCCAACGGGCGCCAGGTGCAGCCGGACGGCAGCTTCTACTTCCCCTATGCCGGCAAGATGAACCTGACCGGCAAGACCATCGAGCAGGTGCGCAGCACACTCGCCAGCCGCCTGGGGCGCTACCTCAAGGATCCGCAGGTGGACGTGAACGTGGTCGGCACCGGCAGCCGGGTCACGCTGGAGGGCGCGTTCAACAACACCGCGCCGCAGGAAATCTCGCCGGTGCCGCTGACGCTGTCGCAGGCGATCGGACGCGCCGGCGTCAATGCCGAGCTGGCGGACCTCTCGGGCGTGACGCTGACGCGCGACGGCCGCACCTACCGGATCGACCTCGACGCCCTCAACCGCGGCGGCAGCGCCGCGCCGGACATCCACCTCAAGGCCGGCGACCGCATCTACATGCCGTTCAACGACCGCAAGGAGGTGTACGTGGTCGGCGAGGTGATCGCGCCGAAGGCGATCAACTTCCGCACCACCGACATCAGCCTGACCCAGGCGCTGGGTCGCGCGGGCGGCCTCGATCCGGCCACGGCGAAGGGCAGCGCGGTGTACGTGATCCGCGGCACCGACGGCGGCAGCATGACCCAGAAGCCGGCCACCGTGTACCACCTCAACGCCAAGTCGCCGGTGTCCTTCGCGCTCGCCGACCGCTTCATGCTGCAGCCCGGCGACGTGGTCTTCGTCGGTCCGGCCGGCGTCACCCGCTGGAACCGCTTCCTGAGCCAGGTGCTGCCGCTGACCGGCGTGCTGCGCAACGCCGCCAACAGCCGCCAGGACATCCTCAACAACTGATTGCCGCCGCGCGGCGTCGCCCCGGAAGGCCCGCGCGAGCGGGCCTTCCGCTTTTGCGGTCTCACCGTGCGCGATCCGCGCCGGTAAAGTGGGGCCCTCCGCCGCCCCTCGATGCCCGATGGCCAAGACCGCGACCAAAGTCCGCACCGCCTACGTCTGCAGCGAATGCGGCGGCGAGCACGCCAAGTGGCAGGGCCAGTGCGATGCCTGCGGCGCCTGGAACGCGCTCGCGCGGATCGCGCTGGAGCCGGAGGCGAAGCCCGCGGCGCGCCGCGATGGCTGGGCCGGCAAGGTCGATGCGCCGAAGGTGACCGCGCTGAAGGACGTGCGCCACAGCGAGGACGCCCGGGTGTCCACCGGCATCGGCGAGTTCGACCGCGTGCTCGGCGGCGGCCTCGTCGAAGGCGCGGTGGTGCTGGTCGGCGGCGATCCCGGCATCGGCAAGTCGACGCTGCTGCTGCAGGCGCTGGCGCGGATGGCGGGCACGCTGCCCGGCCTGTACGTGTCGGGCGAGGAATCGCTGGCGCAGGTCGCCGGCCGCGCGGTGCGCCTCGGCCTGCCGCTGGACGGCCTGCACGCGCTGGCCGAGACCGGCGTGGAGCGCATCCTCGAGCACGCCGCGTCGATGCGGCCGAAGCTGATCGTCGCCGACTCGGTGCAGACGCTGTGGAGCGAGCAGCTCACCGCCGCGCCGGGCTCGGTCAGCCAGGTACGCGAGAGCGCGGCGCGCCTCGTCCGCTACGCCAAGGAAACCGGCACCGCGGTGTTCCTCGTGGGCCACGTCACCAAGGAAGGCGGCATCGCCGGCCCGCGCGTGCTCGAGCACATGGTGGACGCGGTGCTCTACTTCGAGGGCGAGGCGGGCAGCCGGTTCCGCGTACTGCGCGCATTCAAGAACCGCTTCGGCGCGGTCAACGAACTCGGCGTGTTCGCGATGGGCGAGGGCGGGCTGAAGGAGGTCCCGAACCCGTCGGCGATCTTCCTCTCCGGCGGCAGCCTGCAGCAGCCGGGCAGCTGCGTGATGGTGACCCGCGAGGGCACCCGGCCGCTGCTGGTCGAGGTGCAGGCGCTCGTCGATGCGTCGCCGCTGTCCAACCCGCGCCGGGTGGCGGTGGGCCTGGAAGGCAACCGGATGGCGATGCTGCTGGCGGTCCTGCACCGGCACGGCGGCGTCGGCGTCAGCGACCAAGACGTGTTCGTCAACGTCGTCGGCGGCATCCGGGTGCAGGAAACCGCCGCCGACCTGCCGGTGCTGCTCGCGGTGCTGTCGTCGTTGCGCGACCGGCCGCTGGCGGACAAGACCATCGCCTTCGGCGAAGTCGGCCTGTCGGGCGAGATCCGCCCGGTGCCGAACGGCGAGGAGCGGCTGCGCGAAGCGGCCACGCACGGATTTCGCCGCGCGATCGTGCCGAAGGGCAATGCGCCGAAGGCGGGGAGCTACAAGGGCCTGGATGTCGTCGCGGTCGAGCGGCTGGCGGATGCGCTCGAAGCGGCCGGGTAGGCCCGTCATCCGGAAGACACCAGGCGCGCTCCGCTCCTGGTGGTGACCGAGCGACCGAACAGAGTTGCGAGCGCGTGCGCCCCGCAAGGCCGGGGCATGGCTTTTCCCTTGCTCGAGGCCGCTGCTCGGCTCCTCAGGCCCGGCGCCCCGAGTCGGACGTTCGCACGGTCCCGCGGCCGCGTTGTGCACCGCCCGTGCTCACCCTGTCCCGATGCGGGCGCCGAGCATTCGCACGGGCGCGGCAGTGCCCGCAACCAGCCCGTGCCACCCTGTCCCGATACGCCTCACCCCATCCATGCACGGGCCGCAACGCCTCGCCTTGTCGGCGCCTCGGATCGGGTCATGGCGGCCGCGCGCACCGCGTGCGCTTTCGCTTTCCAACAGATCGCGGAAGCGCTGGGCGCACCGGCGGGAGAGGTTGGCAGGACCTTCAACGACAGGGATGTCGCCGAAGAGCCTCCATGGACGGATTCACGGCGTGTCCTGCCAGCCACTGCCGTCTGGTTTCGCTATCGCTGCGCGGGCTTCTGAACTGCTCTGCACGACGCAAGGGAAGAGCTCGCGGCTGTAAGCCGCTCCTACGGGAAGCGTGGCGTCAGTGCCCGCCCGCCGCCGCGCCACCGCCGACCTTGGCCGCGAAGGGCGGCTTGGCGAACCAGACGAAGGCGATCACCACCAGGAACATGATCCCGAGCAGGTGGAAGATCTCGTTGAAGCCGATCTGCACCGCCTGCTGGGAAATCATCTGGTTGAGGAAGGCGGCGCCACGCTGCAGGTCGCCCTGGCCCAACGCGGTGACCGTCTGCTGGATGGTCGGGTCGTAGGCGCCGATGTGCTCGGTGAGCTGCGCGTGGTGGATGGTGCTGCGCTGCGTCCATGCCCAGGTGGTCAGCGACGCGGCGAAGCTGCCGCCCAGCGTGCGCACGAAGGTCGCCAGGCCCGAGCCCGCCGCGATCTCGTGCGGCTCCAGGTCGGACAGCAGGATCGTCAGCACCGGCATGAAGAACAGCGCCACCCCGAGGCCCTGCAGCAGCTGCACCTCGGCCACGCGCTGGAAGTCCACGTCGAGGTTGAAGCCGGCGCGGATGAAGCTGGTCGCCGCCATCACGATGAAGGCGAAGGTCGCCAGCCAGCGCAGGTCCATCCGCGGCGCATACTTGCCGACCAGCGGCGTCAGCAGCACCGGCAGGATGCCGATCGGCGCGCTGGCGAAGCCGGCCCAGATCGCGGTGTAGCCGAGGTTGCGCTGCAGCCACAGCGGCACCAGCAGGCCGACCGAGAAGAACGCCGCGTACGCCACCACCATCGCCGCCGTGCCCGCGCTGAAGTTGCGGTGCCGAAACAGGCGCAGGTTGACGATCGGGTCGCGGTCGGTGAGCTCCCAGACCACGAACACCGCCAGGGCGATCGCCGACACCACGGCGAGCGCCACGATCTTGGTGGAGTTGAACCAGTCCTCGTCGTTGCCGAGGTCCAGCAGCACCTGCAGCGCACCGACGCCGAGGATCAGGGTGGCAAGGCCGACGTAGTCCATCTTCGGCTTTTCCAGCCGCTCCGGCCGGCCCTTGAGCTGGCTGCCGACCACCGTGCTGGCGAACACGCCGATGGGAATGTTGATGAAGAAGATCCATTCCCAGCTGTAGTTGTCGGTGATCCAGCCGCCGAGGATCGGTCCCGCGATCGGCGCGACGACCGTCACCATCGCCAGCAGCGCGATCGCCTGCCCGCGTTTCTGTGGCGGATAGATCGAGATCAGCAGCGCCTGGGTGACCGGGTACATCGGGCCGGCGACGAAACCCTGCAGCGCGCGCGCCAGCACCAGCAGGCCCATGCTGTTGGCCAGGCCGCACAGCAGCGAGGCGATCACGAACGCGAGCGTCGCCCAGGTGAACAGCTTCAGCTCGCCGAAGCGGCGCACCATGTAGCCGGTCAGCGGCAGCGCGATGGCGTTGCTGACCGCGAACGAGGTGATGACCCACGTCGCCTGGTTGGCGCTCGCGCCGAGGTTGCCGGAGATCGTCGGCAGCGACACGTTGGCGATGGTGGTGTCGAGCACCTGCATGAACGACGCCAGCGCGAGGCCGAGCGTCGCCAGCGCCAGGTTGGGCGGGCGGAAGCCGTTCGCGGGCCCGGCGGGCGCCGGGCGCGGGACGTCGCCGCCCGCGGTGGAAGGCGATGCTGCCATCGGGTCCTCAGCGGCCGCCGCGCGGCAGGTTCTCGCGCACGACGCGGTCGATCAGCGCATCGGCGTCCTTCAGCTGCTGGTCGTAGGCCCGGGTCGCGAGCAGCGGCTTTTCCGGCGGCGCGCTGGCCAGCACCGGGCCCTTCTGGTCGCGCAGGCTCACGTCCACGCTCATGCTGAGGCCGAGGCGCAGCGGATGCTTCGCCAGCTCGTTCGCGTCGAGGTCGATGCGCACCGGCACGCGCTGCACGATCTTGATCCAGTTGCCGCTCGCGTTCTGCGCGGGCAGCAGCGAGAACGCGCTGCCGGTGCCCATGCCGAGGCTGCCGACGTGGCCGTGGAAGGTCACGTCGCCGCCGTAGAGGTCCGATTCCAGTTCCACCGGCTGGCCGATGCGCATGCGATCGAGCTGGGTTTCCTTGAAGTTGGCTTCCACCCACAGCTGCTCGAGCGGCACCACCGTCATCAGCGGCACGCCGGGCTGCACGCGCTGTCCGAGCTGCACGCTGCGCCTGGCGACGTAGCCGGTGACCGGCGCGACGATGCGGGTGCGCTGCAGGTTGAGGTAGGCGGTGCGCAGCTGCGCGGCCGCCGCTTCCACCTGCGGCTGGTGCTCGAGGGTGGTCGCGTCGACCAGCGCGCGGTTGCGCGACAGGTTCTCGTTGGACGCGGCCAGCGCGGCCTCGGCGGCGGCGAGCGCCTCGCGCGCGTGCGCCAGTTCCTCTGCCGACACCGCGCCGGTGGCGACCAGCCCTTCGCGTCGCGCCACGTCGGCGCGCGCCTTCTGCACGTTGACCTGCTGCGCGCGGATGTCGGCCTGGTTGGCGCCCACCGCGCTGTACAGGCCGCGCACCTGGCGCACCGTGCTGGCGAGGTTGGCGACGGCCTGCGCGTAGGCGACCTGCGCGTCGTTCGGATCCAGCTGCACCAGCACCTGGCCCGCGCGCACCTTCATGCCGTCGTCGGCGCCGATGCTGACCACGGTGCCCATCGTCTGCGGGGTGATGCTGACGACGTTGCCCTGCACGTAGGCGTCGTCGGTGTCCTCGTGCCAGCGGCCGACGAAGACGTGGTAGAGCAGCCAGCCGATGCCGACCACGACGACGACGGCCGCCAGGATCAGCAGGGCACGCTTGCGCTTGCCGTTCTTCTGCGGCGCGGGAGCGGCGACGGAAGGATTGAACTCGGTGGTCATGGCGTGGGGGCCCTGGCGATGTCGGACGTGGGAGCGGTGAGGTCGAGGCCGCCGCCGAGCGCGCGGTCGAGGTCGATGGCGGCGCCGAGGCGCTGCGCGCGCAGCGCGGCGAGCTGCAGGTCGATGTCCAGCAGCGGGCGTTGCGCGGCGAGCACGTCGAGCTGGGTGGCGAGGCCGGCGCGGTAGCGCTGGGTGGCGAGCGAGTACGCCGCCTGCGCGGCGTCGCGCGCCTGCCGGGTGGAGGCGAGCTGGCCGTCGAGCGAGCGCGCGGCCTGCAGTGCGTCGACCACTTCGCGCAACGCGCCGACCAGTGCCTGGTTGTAGTGGGCGACGGCGAGGTCGTACTGCGCGTCGGAGGCGGCGAGGTTGCTGCGCAGGCGGCCGCCGTCGAAGAGCGGCAGGCTGATCGCCGGGCCGCCCTGGGCGAGCAGCGCGTTCGCGTTGAACAGGTCGCCGAGCGTGCCGGCGGCGACGCCGACCAGCGCGCTGAGGTTGACGCTCGGGTAGAACGCGGCCTTCGCGGCCTTGATCCCGTGCGACGCGGCTTCGACCTGCCAGCGCGCGGCGACCACGTCGGGCCGGTGGCCGAGCAGTTCGCTCGGCACCACGTCCGGCACGCCGGCGGGCGGCGCGGACAGCAGCGCCGGCCTGGCGATGTCGAGGCCGCGGTCGGGGCCCTTGCCGAGCAGCGCGGCGAGCGCGTTGCGCGCGGCGTCGATCTGCTGCTGCGCCGCCTGCTGCCGGGCCCTGGCCGCTTCGACGGTGCTTTCGGCCTGGCGCAGGGTGAGCTGGTTGTCGAGGCCGGCGCGCACGCGCTGGCGGCCGAGGTCGAGCAGGTGCGCGGAGCGCTGCTGCTCGGCCGTGGCCACGTCGAGCGCGGCATGCGCCTGGGCGAGGCCGACGTAGGCCTTCGCCACGTTGGAGGCGATCAGCAGGCGCGCGTCCTGCGCCTCGACCTCGGCGGCGCGCGCCTGGCCGAGCGCGGCCTGCCACTTCGCGCGCTGGCCGCCCCACAGGTCGGGCGCGTACTTGAAGTTGAGGCCGAGCAGGAAGATGCCCTGGTAGGAGCCGCCGAGCGGCTCGGGCGCGACCGAGGCGGGGATGCGCACGCCGGAATACTGGCCGCTGGCGGCGACGACCGGCTGGCGCTCGGCGTCGGCGAGGCCGGCCTGGGCGATCGCCTGGCGCGCGCGCGCGTCGGCCAGCGCCAGCGTCGGGGTGCCGGCGAGCGCTTCGTCGATGAGCGCGTCGAGCTGCGGGTCGCCGAGCGCCTTCCACCACTGCTGTTGCGGGAAGGCGGCGCCGGTCAGGTGCGTGCCGGAGAGGCTGCGCGCGGCGGCGAGCGCGTCGGCGTCAAGGGCCTGGCCTTCTGGCGCGAGGCCACGGGTGCTGGCGCAGCCGGCGAGCAGCAACGCGGCGGTCAGCGCGGCCGGGAGCAGCCGCGCGCGGAACGGGTTGGGGGCCATTCCTAGGCTCCGGAGGTGAGGTTGTCGCGGACCTGCATGAGCAGGCGGGTCAGTTCGGCCTGCTCGGCGTCGCTCATGCCGGCGGTGGCCTGCTCGCGCACGCGCATGGCGCATTCGTTGATGTCCTTCCATATCGCAACGCCGGCCGGGGTCAGGTGAACGTGCAGCGCGCGGCGGTCGGCGGGGTCGGCGACGCGCTCGAGGATGCCGCGCGCCTCCAGCTTGTCCAGCAGGCGGGTCATGGCGCCCGGGTGCAGGTAGGCCGAGCGCGCCAGTTCGGTCACGCTGGCGGTACCGCCAGCCAGGGTCTTGATCGTGATGAACTGGCTGAAGTTGAGCGCATGGCCGGCCGCGGCCAGCTCGCGCTCCATCCGCGCCCACATGCCGTCGCGGATCTGCCGGAACAGCAGTCCGAGGGTCGAGCCGTTGCAGGTGCCCGGGGGGAGGGGGGTGCTCATGGGGCGCGCATGTTGCCTGCGCGGGCAATAGTTGTCAATGCAAATATTGTGAGGGCAAGAATGGGCTGGGCTGCTCCGCGAACTGGCGGACGTGCAGGCAGGTCGGCCCGCGCCGGGAGTCGGGGGGGGCACTGCTTTTTCTCAATCGGGGCCTCGTGCCCTGATTCCGGCGCGCGCCATCCATGGCCCCGTCCTCCCGGTCGCTCACCCAAGGGCCTTAGAGGCTCAAAGGCAGGCCCGTCGGCCCGCGCCCGGGAGGCCGGGGGCATTGCTTTTCCCTCAGTCGGGGCCGCCGCTGCGCGGCTCACCCGGCCCGGCGCAGCGCGCCGGGCGTTCGCACGGGCGCGCGGC
>JBQCFN010000254.1:0-6331 GCA_051959035.1 Lysobacteraceae bacterium
CGATCGCGAAAGTCGCGGCCAAGCTGGCGGTCGGGTACACGCTGGACGAGCTCAAGAACGACATCACCGGCGGCCTCACCCCGGCCTCGTTCGAGCCGAGCATCGACTACGTCGTCACCAAGATCCCGCGCTTCGCGTTCGAGAAGTTCCCGGCCGCCGACCCGCGCCTGACCACCCAGATGAAGTCGGTGGGCGAGGTGATGGCGATCGGCCGCACCTTCCAGGAGTCGCTGCAGAAGGCGCTGCGCGGGCTGGAGACCGGCAAGACCGGCCTGGACCCGACCGGCCTCGACCTGGCCGACGACGAGGGCCTCGCGCGGCTCAAGCGCGAGGTCAAGGAACCGGGCCCGGAGCGCATCTTCCACCTCGCCGACGCCTTCCGCGCCGGCATGTCGGTGGAGGACGTGCACGCGCTGTCCTTCGTCGACCCGTGGTTCCTCGACCAGATCGAGGAACTCGTGGCGCTGGAGGCGGACGTCGCCGCCGGCGGCCTCGACGCCCTCGACGCGCGCCGCCTGCGCATGCTCAAGCGCAAGGGCTTCTCCGACGCGCGCCTTGCCCAGCTCGCCGGCACCAGCGAGTCGGCGGTGCGCGCCCTGCGCCGCGCCTTCGGCGTGCGCCCGGTGTACAAGCGGGTCGACTCGTGCGCCGCCGAGTTCGCCACCACCACCGCCTACATGTACTCGACCTACGAGGACGAGTGCGAGGCGAACCCGAGCGACCGCCGCAAGATCATCGTGCTTGGCGGCGGACCCAACCGCATCGGCCAGGGCATCGAGTTCGACTACTGCTGCGTGCACGCGGCGCTGGCGCTGCGCGAGGACGGGTTCGAGACCATCATGGTCAACTGCAACCCGGAGACCGTCTCGACCGACTACGACACCTCCGACCGCCTGTACTTCGAGCCGCTCACGCTCGAGGACGTGCTGGAGATCGTCGAGGTCGAGAAGCCCGAGGGCGTCATCGTCCAGTACGGCGGCCAGACCCCGCTCAAGCTGGCGCGCGCGCTCGAGGCCAACGGCGTGCCGATCATCGGCACCTCGCCCGAGTCCATCGACCTGGCCGAGGACCGCGAACGCTTCCAACAGCTGGTCGAGAAGCTCGGCCTGACCCAACCGCCGAACCGCACCGCCCGCAACCAGGACGAGGCGCTCGCGCTCGCCCGCGAGATCGGCTATCCGCTGGTCGTGCGCCCGAGCTACGTGCTCGGCGGCCGCGCCATGGAAGTGGTGCATTCGGATGCCGACCTGTCGCGCTACATCCGCGACGCGGTGAAGGTCTCCAACGATTCGCCGGTGCTGCTGGACCGCTTCCTCGACAACGCGGTGGAGGTGGACATCGACGTGATCGCCGACAGGTCCGGCCGCGTGCTGATCGGCGGCGTGATGGAGCACATCGAGGAGGCCGGCGTGCATTCCGGCGATTCGTCGTGCTCGCTGCCGCCGTACTCGCTGCCGCCGGCGGTGCAGGCCCGCCTGCGCGAGCAGGTGGTGGCGCTGGCCCGCGCGCTCGACGTCGTCGGCCTGATGAACACCCAGTTCGCCGTGCAGTTCGACGCCGACGGCAACGACACCATTTACCTGCTGGAAGTGAACCCGCGCGCGTCGCGCACCGTGCCATTCGTGTCCAAGGCGACCGGCGTGCCGCTGGCGAAGATCGCGGCGCGCTGCATGGCCGGCCGCACGCTGGAAGAGCAGGGCGCGACCACCGAGGTCATCCCGGACTATTTCTCGGTCAAGGAAGCGATCTTCCCGTTCGCGAAGTTCCAGGGCGTCGACCCGATCCTCGGCCCGGAAATGCGCTCGACCGGCGAGGTGATGGGGGTCGGCCGCAGCTTCGGCGCGGCCTTCGCGCGCGCCGAGGAGGCAGCCAACATCCGGGCACCGGGCGCGGGCAAGGCGTTCATCTCGGTGCGCGATCCCGACAAGCAGCGCGTGCTGCCGGTTGCGCACGACCTCGTGCGCCGCGGCTGGACCCTGGTCGCCACCCGCGGCACCGCGACCTTCCTGCGCGGCGAGGGACTGCCCTGCGAGGTCATCAACAAGGTAATGGAAGGCCGCCCGCACATCGTCGACCTGATCAAGAACGGCGAGGTCGCCTACATCGTCAACACCACCGAAGGCCGCCAGGCGATCTCGGACTCGTTCTCGATCCGCCGCGAGGCGCTGCAGCAGCGCGTCACCTATTCGACGACGATCGCCGGCGCCAAGGCGCTGCTGCATTCGCTCGACTACCGCGACAGCGGCCCGGTCTGGTCGTTGCAGGAACTGCACAAGGAGCTGTCCGCATGAGAGCGCCCCTGACGCTGAAGGGCTCGCTGCGCCTGCGCGCCGAGCTCGAGGAACTGAAGTCGGTCAAGCGCCCCGCGGTGATCCAGGCGATCGCCGAGGCGCGCGCGCACGGCGACCTCAAGGAGAACGCCGAGTACCACGCCGCGCGCGAGCAGCAGGGTTTCATCGAGGGCCGCATCAAGCAGCTCGAGGCCGAGCTGTCGCATGCGCAGGTGATCGACGTGGCCGCGCTCAACGCCGGCTCCAAGGTCGTGTTCGGCGCGATCGTCGTCCTCGCCGACACCGAGACCGACGAGGAGAAGACCTACCAGATCGTGGGCGACCTCGAGGCCGACATCAAGCTCGGCATGATCGCGATTTCCTCGCCGGTGGCGCGCGCGCTGATCGGCAAGCACGAGGGCGACACGGTCACCATCGACGCGCCGGCCGGGCAGCGCGAGTACGAGATCGTCGGCGTCCGCTACGAAGGCTGACGTGGCCGCAACCGCGACGGCGACGCTGCTGCTGCCCGAACGGCGACGCTTCGTCGACCAGCCGCTGCCGGCGCCGCTGGCGCGCGTCCTCGGCCGCGCCGACCGCCTGCCCGACGGCGAGGCGGGCGAGCGCGCGCAGCTGCTGCGCCATTTCGACCTGCTGCCGCGCGGCTGGCCGGTCGCCGCGCTGACGCGCCAGCGCGATGCCGGGGATGCCGCCGGCGCGCAGTGGCTGCGGGCCGATCCCGCCCACGCCCGCCCGGACATCAACGGCGTGCGCCTGCTCGGCATCGGCGAAGCGCTGCAGCCCACCCAGGCCGACGTCGACGCCCTGTTGCCGGCGCTGCGCCCGCTGTTCGGCGACGCCGGCTTCATGCTGGACGCGCCGGCGCCTTCGCGCTGGTACTTGCGGCTGTCGCCCGGGGTGGCGCTGCCGTCCTTCGCCGGGCCGGACGCGGCACTCGGCGACGACCTGTTCGAGCACCTGCCCGACGGGCCGGAAGGCCGCCGCTGGCGCGCGCTGCTCAGCGAGGCGCAGGTCCTGCTGCACAACCACCCGCGCAACGCGGAGCGCGCGGCGGCCGGCCTGCCGGCGATCAATTCGTTGTGGTTCTGGGGCGCGGGCGCGCTGCCCGACCAGGTGCGCAGCCCGCACGCGCGCGTGCGCAGCCACGATCCGCTGCTCGAGGCGTTGGCGGGCGCCGCGGGCATCGGCGGCGATGCGGCGCGCGGCGACGGCGGCGTACTGCTCGACTACCGCGCGCTCGCCGCGTTCGACGCGACGTTCCTGGAGTGGATCGCCAGCGCCGCCGCCGGAAAGCTGTCGCGCCTGGTGCTGGACTTCGCGGACGGAGCGCGCTGGGAAGTGCGCCGCGCCCAGCGTTGGCGGTTCTGGCGCCGCGCCATGCCGCAACTGCCGGCATGAGCGTCGCCCGCACCATCCGCCGCCGCGCGCCAGGCGATGCGGGAAGCTGGCCCGACCACGTCCCGCCGCTGCTGCGGCGCCTCTACGCCGCGCGCGGTGCGTCGTCGCTCGAGCAGGCGCAGCCGCGCCTCGCGCAACTGCTTCCGCCCGATGCCCTGGGCGGCCTCGACCCGGCCACCGCGCTGCTTGCGGACGCGATCGCGCGCGACCGCCACGTCGTGGTGGTCGGCGACTTCGACTGCGACGGCGCCACCGCCTGCACGGTCGGCGTGCGCGGCCTGCGCCTGCTCGGCGCGCGGCGGGTCTCGCACGCGGTGCCCAACCGGATGGTGCACGGCTACGGGCTGTCGCCGGGGCTGGTCGAGGATCTCGCCGCGCTGCAGCCCGAACTGCTGGTCACCGTCGACCATGGCATCGCCTGCCACGCCGGCATCGCCGCGGCGAAGGCGCGCGGCTGGGACGTGCTGGTCACCGACCACCACCTGCCGGGCGAGGCGCTGCCGCCGGCCGACGCGATCGTCAATCCCAACCTGCGCGGCGACGGGTTCCCGAGCAAGGCGCTGGCGGGCGTGGGCGTGGTGTTCTACGTGCTGCTGGCATTGCGGCGCAGGCTGCGCGCCGGGGGCGCATTCCCCTCGGGTGAGCCCGACCTGTCACAGCTGCTCGACCTGGTCGCGGTCGGCACCGTCGCCGACCTGGTGCCGCTGGACGCCAACAACCGTGCGCTGGTCGCCGCGGGCCTGCGCCGGCTGCGCGCGGGACAGGGCTGCGCCGGGCTGCAGGCGCTGGTCGAGGTCGCCGGTCGCGACCTGCGCACGCTGTCGGCGGCCGACATCGGCTACGCGGTCGCGCCGCGCATCAACGCCGCCGGCCGACTCGAGGACATGGCGCTGGGCATCGAATGCCTGCTGTGCGACGACCCGAGCCGCGCGCGCGAGCTCGCCGGCACGCTGCACGCGATCAACGCCGAGCGCCAGGGCGTGCAGCAGCAGATGGTCGACGAGGCCGAGGCCGCGCTGGCGCGCATCGCGCTGGATGGCGCGCTGCCGCCGGTGCTGTGCCTGTTCGATCCGGACTGGCATCCGGGCGTGGTCGGGCTGGTGGCGTCGAAGCTGAAGGAACGCGCGCACCGTCCGGTGTTCGCCTTCGCGCCAGCCGAGCCCGGCAGCACGCAGCTGCGCGGCTCGGCGCGCTCGATTCCGGGCCTGCACATCCGCGACGTGCTGGCGGCGGTCGATGCCGCGCAGCCGGGAATGATCGGCAAGTTCGGCGGCCATGCGATGGCGGCGGGGTTGAGCCTCGCCGTGGAACAGCTGCCGCGCTTCGAGGCGGCATTGCGCGCCCATCTCGAGCAGGCGCTGGATCCGGCGCTGCTGCGCGCCGAACTGCTCAGCGACGGCGCGCTGCAGGCCGGCGACTTCGACATCGCCATCGCCCGCGCCCTGCGCGACGGCGGACCCTGGGGGCAGGGCTTCCCCGAGCCGTTGTTCGATGGCGAGTTCGACGTCGTCGAGTGGCGCGTGGTCGGCGAGCGCCACCTCAAGCTGCGGCTCGCCCACGGCGGTCGCCGCCTGGACGCGATCGAGTTCGGCGGCTGGAGCGGCCAGCCACCGCCTGCGCGCGTGCACCTCGCGTTCCGCCTGGAACCGGACAGCTACCGCGGCGGCGACGCGATCCAGCTGGTGGTGGTGCATCGCACGGCGGTCACGCTGCCGGACGCGGTGGCGGAGGCGGCGGACGCCTGAGCGCTAGCCCGCAGCCGCCCTGCACCCGAACAGCCGAAGCCGCTCCGCCACGAACACGCCGCCCAGGAAGACCGCCGCCGTGGCCGCCGCGGTGAGCGGGATCCAGGCGAGCGTGCCCGGTTGCCAGCCGGCCGCGCCACCAAGCGCATCGGCCGCCCGCTTCACCAGGACGTAGAGGCCGGCCAGGCAGGCGACGCGCGCGATGCGCCGCCAGGGGGTGGCGTGGTCGTCCGGGAAGCCGCGCCAGTCGAGCACGCCGAGCACCAGCACCAGCCCCGCCAGCCGTCCCAGCGTGGGCCGGTCGAGCAGCGCGGTGAACGGCGCCAGCGCCCACAGGCCGAGGATCAGCGCGGCGAGCATGGCGAACGCGCGGCGCGGCGGCGCCGACATCAGCGCCCACGCCGCGCTGGCGGCGGCGACGCCCGCGAGCCCAGCACGTCGCCGAGGAAGTGCCGCCCGAGGTACATGCGCGACAGCGCCATCAGCACGGGCCAGGCCAGCAGGATCGCGCGCCCCCAGCGCGAGCGCACCCCGAACAACAGCCAGATCGCGATGCACAGCGCGGTCGCCGACGCGACGTGGCCGCTGATGAAGCCGTAGTCGGGATCCGGTGCGACGCGTTCCGCCGCGAGCGCCCCGGCGGACGGCAGGGCCGCGATCGACGGCGCACCGCCGGCCTCCACCAGCCACTTCCGGTTCGGCTGGCCCTCGTCGAGCACCCGCGCATCGACCTGCACCGGGCGTGGCAGGCGCAGCCCGTCCTTCGCCTCGGCGAGCACCTCGTCGACCACGGTGTCGGGGACGAAGCGGCCGAACACGTCGCGGATCCGCTGGCGCTCGAACGCCTCGAGCAGCGCGTTGACCGCGATGCAGCCGAACAGCGAGATCGCGAGCGCG
>JBQCFN010000255.1:0-3232 GCA_051959035.1 Lysobacteraceae bacterium
CCGGCGCCGGCGGCGAGATCCGCGACGAGGGCGCGACCGGCCGCGGCGGCCGCCCGAAGGCGGGTCTGTGCGGCTTCTCGGTCTCGCACCTGCGCATCCCGACCCTGCCGCAGCCGTGGGAAGACTTCGGCCGGAGCGGGCACCGCCCGCTCAACCCGCGCATGGCGCCCGCGCTGGACATCATGCTCGAGGGCCCGATCGGCGCCGCCGCGTTCAACAACGAGTTCGGCCGGCCCAACCTCAACGGCTATTTCCGCAGCTTCGAGCTGGCCGAGGGCGACGGCTTCGCGCGCGCCTACGACAAGCCGATCATGCTCGCCGGCGGCCTCGGAGCGATCGACCGCCCGATGGTGGCCAAGAAGCCGCTGTCGCCGGGCGACGCGGTGGTCGTGCTCGGCGGGCCGGCGATGCTGATCGGCCTGGGCGGCGGCGCGGCGAGTTCGGTCGCCTCCGGCGAGAGCGCCGAGGACCTCGACTTCGCCAGCGTGCAGCGCGACAACCCGGAGATGGAGCGGCGCGCGCAGGAAGTCATCGACCGCTGCGTCGCGCTCGGCGACGCCAATCCGATCCTGTCGATCCACGACGTCGGCGCCGGCGGCCTGTCCAACGCGATCCCCGAACTGCTGCACGACTCCGGCGTCGGCGGCGTGATCGACCTCGACCAGGTGCCCAGCGACGATCCCTCGCTGTCGCCGATGCAGCTGTGGTGCAACGAGTCGCAGGAGCGCTACGTGCTCGGCCTGCCGCAGGAGCGCGTCGCCGAGTTCGCCGCGCTGTGCCTGCGCGAGCGCTGCCCGTTCGCGGTGGTCGGCACGGCGACCGCGGAGCAGCGGCTGGTGGTCGGCCACGGCGCGACCCTCGACAACGCCGCCGAAGCCGGCCGCGGCTTCGCCATCGACCTGCCGATGGACGTGCTGTTCGGCAAGCCGCCGAAGATGCACCGCGACACCGCGCATCCGCCGCGCCCGCGCTGGCCGGAGCTGTCGACCGCGGGACTCGACCTGCGCGAGGCCGGCCTGCGCGTGCTCGCGCATCCGACCGTCGCCGCGAAATCCTTCCTGGTCACCATCGGCGACCGCACCGTCGGCGGCCTGACCGCGCGCGACCAGATGGTCGGCCCGTGGCAGATGCCGGTGGCCGACTGCGCGATCACCTTCTCCGGCTTCGACGGCCATTGCGGCGAGGCGATGGCGATCGGCGAGCGCACGCCGCTGGCGCTGCTCGATCCCGCCGCCGCCGCGCGCATGGCGGTGGGCGAGGCGATCACCAACCTGTGCGCCGCGCCGGTGGACGAGCTCGCCCGGATCAAGCTGTCCGCCAACTGGATGGCGGCCGCCGGCCACGACGGCGAGGACGCGCGCCTGTTCGACGCGGTGCGCGCGGTCGGCATGGGGCTGTGCCCGGAGCTCGACCTCAGCATCCCGGTCGGCAAGGACTCGCTGTCGATGCAGGCGCAGTGGGTGGACGGCGGCGCGACCCAGAAATCGGTGTCGCCGGTGTCGCTGATCGTGTCGGCGTTCGCTCCGGTCGCGGACGTGCGCGCGCAGCTGACGCCGCTGCTCGAGCGCGAGGGCGACAGCGAGCTGTGGCTGATCGGGCTCGGCGCCGGCAAGCAGCGCCTGGGCGGTTCGATCCTCGCGCAGGTGCATCCCGACGCCGCCGGCACGCCCGCCCTGCCGGCGTTCGGCGGGCCGGTGCCCGACCTCGACGATCCGCAGCGCCTGCGCGCGTTCTTCGAGCTGGTGCGCGACGCGCGCGCGGCCGGCCTGCTGCGCGCCTACCACGACCGCTCCGACGGCGGCGCGTTCGCGGCGATGTGCGAGATGGCGTTCGCCTCGCACCTCGGCCTCGACATCGCGCTCGATGCCTGGGGCGAGGATCCGTTCCGCACGCTGTTCAACGAGGAACTCGGCGCGGTCGTGCAGATCGCGGTGGAGGACCGCGCGGAGTTCGCCGACCTGGTCGCGCGCCACGGCCTGATCGACTGCGCGCAGCGCATCGGCAAGCCGACCACCGCGCCGGTGGTGCGCGTCGTGCACCACGGCGACACGCTCGCGGAGTGGCGCTGGGAGGAACTGTTCGACGCCTGGTGGTCCGTCACCCACGCGATGCAGCGCCTGCGCGACAACCCGCAGGGCGCCGACGAGGAGCGCGCGACCGCGCGCCGCTTCGACGCGCCGGGACTGGTGCCGAAGCTGGCCTTCGACCCGGCCGAGGACGTCGCCGCGCCGTTCATCGCGACCGGCGCCCGCCCGCGGGTGGCGATCCTGCGCGAGCAGGGCGTCAACAGCCAGGTCGAGACCGCCTACGGCTTCGACCGCGCCGGCTTCGCCGCGGTCGACGTGCACATGAGCGACCTCGTCGCCGGCCGTGCGCGGCTGGAGGACTTCACCGGCTTCGTCGCCTGCGGCGGCTTCAGCTACGGCGACGTGCTCGGCGCCGGCCGCGGCTGGGCCACCTCGGTGCTGGAGCGGCCCGAGCTGCGCGACATGTTCGCCGCGTTCTTCGGCCGCGCCGGCACCTTCGCGCTGGGCGTGTGCAACGGCTGCCAGATGCTCTCGCAGCTCAAGCCGATCATCCCCGGCGCGGAGCACTGGCCGCGTTTCCTGCGCAACCGCAGCGAGCAGTACGAAGCGCGGCTGGCGTTGCTGGAGGTGGCCGAGTCGCCGTCGCTGTTCCTGCAGGGCATGGCGGGGTCGCGCATCCCGGTCGCGGTGGCCCACGGCGAGGGACGCGCCGAGTTCGACACCGCCACCGACCAGGCCGCCGCGGACGTGTCGCTGCGCTACGTCGACGGCAACGGCCGCGTCGCCGACAGCTATCCGTTGAACCCGAACGGATCGCCCGACGGCATCGCCGGCCTGACCACCCGCGACGGCCGCGTGACCATCCTCATGCCGCATCCGGAACGCACGCTGCGCTCGGCCAACTACAGCTGGGCGCCGCGCGGATGGCCGGAGGACGGCCCGTGGCTGCGCATGTTCCGCAACGCGCGGGCGTGGGTCGGCTGACGGCCGGCGCGGCGCGGGGCTCGCGTCCGGGCTGCTAGAGTCGGCGTGCCAGGAGGGACCGTGAACGCCATCGCCAGCGACAACCCGGACCACGCCGAACGCGAAGCCGGCGCCGACGAACGCATCGTCGCCGCGCTGGTCGGGAAGGGCCGGCTCAAGGAGGCCGACCTCGCCCGCGCTCGCCGCCTGCAGGAGGAAGCCGGCGGCAGCCTGCTGACCCT
>JBQCFN010000256.1:0-9152 GCA_051959035.1 Lysobacteraceae bacterium
GGGCGGTTACGCCGGGTCAATCCGCCGTGCTGTATGACGGTGAAATCTGCCTGGGTGGCGGCATTATTTCGGCGGCTGAACCGGCTGTCGTGGAAAAAGCGATCGCCTGATCGGTTTTTGCAACACTGCGTTGTGCTGGCTGCGGCTGTTGCAGCACTCGTTTAAGCTTGCGCCCTGATTTGTCTCACACAGGGTTGGTCATGCTGCCACGTCGCTACTGGGCCTTCGCGGGCGTTGTGCTGTTGTTTGCCGTCACTGCGGGGTTTGCGGTAGCAGGGCGCCTGCATTGGGTGTGCGCGGTCACTCCAGGCATGTTCGTCATCCTGGGCGTGCACGACATCACGCAGACGCGCCATTCGGTGCTGCGCAATTACCCGCTCTGGGGCCATTTCCGCTTCCTGTTCGAGTTCATTCGCCCGGAAATCCGCCAGTACTTCGTTGAAGACGACACCGACGAAAAACCGTTCTCGCGCGCCCAGCGCAGCATCGTGTATCAGCGCGCCAAGGGCGAAGTCGATAGCCGTCCGTTTGGTACCGAAGTCGATGTGAAGGTGGCGGGGCACGAATGGATCGGCCACTCGCTGGCGCCCACGCGCATTGCCTCGTCAGACTTTCGCGTGATGGTGGGCGAGGGCCGCGCCAAGCCGTATTCGATGTCCGTGTTCAACATCTCGGCGATGAGCTTCGGCGCGCTGTCGGCGGCGGCGATCCGCGCGCTCAACGCCGGCGCGCGGCTGGGTGGTTTCTACCACGACACCGGCGAGGGCTCGATCTCGCCCTACCACCGCGAGCATGGCGGCGACCTGGTGTGGGAGATCGGCTCGGGCTACTTCGGCTGCCGCGACGACGAGGGCCGCTTCAGCGAGGAACGCTTCGTCGAAAACGCCTGCACGCCGCAGGTGAAGATGGTCGAGGTGAAGCTGTCGCAGGGCGCCAAGCCCGGCCACGGCGGCGTGCTGCCGGCGGCCAAGGTCAGCGCGGAGATCGCGCTCACGCGCGGCGTGCTGCAGGGCAGGGACTGCATCTCGCCGGCGCGCCACGCCGCCTTCTCCACGCCGGTGGGCCTGCTGGAATTCGTCGCCCGGCTGCGCGCGCTGTCGGGCGGCAAGCCGGCCGGCTTCAAGCTGGCGATGGGGCATCCGTGGGAATGGTTCGCCATCGCCAAGGCGATGCAGGAGACGGGGCTGCTGCCGGACTTCATCGTGGTCGACGGCGCCGAAGGCGGCACCGGCGCGGCGCCGGCGGAATTCGTCGACCACGTCGGCGTGCCGATGCACGAGGGCCTGATGCTGGTGCACAACACGCTGGTCGGCCTCGGCCTGCGCGACCGGGTGAAGCTCGGCGCCGCCGGCAAGATCACCAGCGCGTTCGACATCGCCCGCACGCTGGCGCTCGGCGCCGACTGGTGCAACGCCGGGCGCGGCTTCATGTTCGCGCTCGGCTGCATCCAGTCGCAGAGCTGCCACACCGACCGCTGCCCGACCGGCGTGGCCACGCAGGACCCGAAGCGCTGGCGCAGCCTCGACGTGCCCGACAAGGCGACCCGCGTGTTCCGCTTCCAGCAGAACACCCTGCACGCGCTGCGCGACCTGCTGTGCGCGGCCGGCCTCGAGGGCCCGGAGCAACTCGGCCCGGAGCACATCCTGCGCCGCGTCTCGCCCACCGAGGTGAAGTCGCTCGCCGCGCTGTACCGCTTCCTGCGCCCGGGCGAGCTGCTCGAGCGCGTGCCCGAGCACGCCGTGTTCCGCAACTACTGGGAGATCTCGCGCAGCGACAGCTTCGACGCCCCGGCCAGCGTGCGCTCGCTGCGCGCGACGAAGTCGGTCTAGCCGGCTCTCCCGTCAGGGCCGGCACCTGTAGGGCGGCACCCCTGTAGGAGCGGCACCCTGTAGGAGCGGCTTGCAGCCGCGAGCTCTTCCCCGGAATGCCGCGTTCACCGCAGCCCCGCCCCGCGCGAACGGCGCGGCGCCGCGGTCGCCCTGCAGCGTGGCAGCCGTCGGCGGCGCAGCCTTCCCCCCTACAGCAGCTCCAGCACCCGCTCCGGCGGCCGCCCGACCACCGCGCGCCCGCCATGCACGAAGATCGGCCGCTCGATCAGCCGCGGGTGCGCGTGCATCGCCGCCAGCAGGACCTCGTCGTCCAGCGACGGGTCGGCCAGGCCGAGCTCGGCGTACTCCGGCTCGCCGGTGCGCAGCAGCGCGCGCGGCCCGGTGCCCAGCAGCCGCAGCAGCCCGCGCAGCTCGTCCAGCGACGGCGGCTGCTCGAGGTAGGGCACGATCGTGGGCGCGATCCCGCGCTCCTGCAGCAGCTCCAGCGCGCCGCGCGACTTGGAACAGCGGGGGTTGTGGAACAGGCGGGAGTCGGTGCCGGGCATGGCAGGTTCCTGGGACTGGGGGCGCCAAGGGTACTGCGACCGCGATCGCATCCCGCAACCGGGGTGCGCAAAGGCTTGGCCGCGCCGCGCGCCGCCGCTATACTGCGCGCCCCCGGGCGGTTAGCTCAGCGGTAGAGCATTGCCTTCACACGGCAAGGGTCGCAGGTTCGAACCCTGCACCGCCCACCAGGTGACCAAAGCCCCTGTCTTCGACAGGGGCTTTCTTTTTAGGGCTTCCTCCGTCCTCACCGGCCCTTGCGCGGCGGCGTTCGATCTTCGCTGCTTTGTGGGAGAGGCATCGTGCTGGAGACGTTGCTGGGAACCACCGGCCACCTGACGCTGGTGCAGGAATGCACGCGCGGCTTGCTGGTGTTCGTCTATGGCCTGGTGGTGTTGCGCATCGCCGGGCGCCGGGTGTTCGGCAAGTGGTCGGCGCTGGATTTCATCGTCTCGATCGTCATCGGGTCAAACCTCAGCCGGGCGATCACCGGCAACGCGCCGCTGTGGGGCACGCTGGCGGCGACCACGCTGCTGCTGGTGCTGCACTGGCTGCTGGCGCGCGCCGCCGCGCAGTCGGTCGGGTTGTCGCGCCTGCTCGAGGGGCATGCGATCCCGCTCGGCCGCGACGGTACGGTCGATACGCCCGCGCTGAAGCGGCACGGCGTGAGCGGCGCGGACATCGAACAGGCGCTGCGGGCCGCCGGGCTGGAGACGGCGGACGGTACGCGGCTGGTGGTGCTGGAGCCGAGCGGCCGGATCTCGGTGTTGCGGGCGGACACCCGGCCGGCGGAGGACGAGCAGTTGCGCGCTAGCCGATGAGCTTGCCGAGCATGCTCAGCCCGCCGGTCCACACGCCGATCGCGGTGCCGAGGCTGGTGAGGAAGAAGTTGAGCAGCACCCGCGAGACGCGGTTGCGGTACCAGCCGCGCAGGCTCTGGGTGTCGTCGCGCAGGGCCATGAAGTCGGCGTAGGTCGGCTTGCGCACCCACGCTTCGACCAGCGCGCTCACCGTGCCCGACGCGAGCGCGGGATGCAGCGGCGTCACCGGGGAGGCGACGAAGGCCGCGGCGATGCTGAGCGGATGGCCGCCGGCGAGCAGGCAGCCGAGCGCGCCGAGCAGGCCGGTGGTCAGCACCCACTGCAGCAGCAGGTCCGCGCCGACCTTGGGGCCGCCGTGCCAGAAGCCCCAGGCGAAGCCGCCGAGCACGAACGCGGTGAGGAAGAGCGTGAACCACGGCACCGACGACTTCTGCTTCACCGCTTCCAGCGAAGCGCGTACCTCGCCGGCCGGCGCGGTGTCCTCGCGCAGCTGGCGGGCGAGGCCCTGCAGGTGGCCGGCGCCGACCACCGCCAGCACGTCGCGCGCGCCATCGACGGCGCTTTCGCGCAGGCGCGCGGCCATGTAACGGTCGCGTTCGGCGATGACCACGTCGTACAGCGCCGGATTGCCCTCGGCGAATTCGCCGAAGCTCGCTTCCAGCAGGTCGCCCTCCTTGAGCTTTTCGATCTCCTGTTCGCCGACCGCCTCGTCGGCGAACAGCGCGGCGACCAAGCCGCCGGCCAGCTGCGCGCGGCCCCACCAGCCGAGCCGCTGCGAGGCGCGCTTGAAGGTCAGGCCGACCTCGCGGTCGATCAGCACGAGCCCGAGCCCGCGCGCCTGCGCCTCGAGCGCGGCGGCCTTGAGCTCGGCGCCGGGCTCGATGCCAAGCTGCTCGGCGAGCCGACGCTGGTACACCGCGAGGCCGAGGTTGGCGGCGAACAACGCGGTCTTGCCCTCGCGCAGCACCTTGACCAGGTCCAGCCGCGCCAGCGCGTCCGGATCGGTCAGCGCCTGCAGCCGGTGAGGATCGAGCTCGACCGCGATGGTGTCGAAGGCGCCGCTGTCGATCGCCTCGCGCACTGCGTCGACGCTGGCGTGCGACACGTGCGCCGTGCCGAGCAGGGTGTAGCGCACGCCGTCGCGTTCGACCAGCGCGGTGGGCTGGCCGGCGATCGCGGCCGGGGCGGGGGATGAAGTCATCGCGCAGGGAACGTCGGCAGGGTCCGGCAGGATACCGGACCGTGCGCCGCGTTCAGCGGCCGCGGCGCCGGCGCGCGGGGCGAGCGCGGATGTACACCGCGTTGCGGCTGCCGTCGGCGCCCTGGCGGTCCTCGACCTCGTAGCCCGGATGCGCCGCGACCAGGTCGCGCAGTTTGCGGAAGCCGTAGCTGCGCGAGTCGAAGTCGGACGCAAGGCGGCCGAGGTTGCTGCCGACCGCGCCGAGCTGGGCCCAGCCGGTGTCGTCGGACGCGGCTTCCACGGCCTCGCGCAGCAGCGCGTCCAGCTTGCGGTCGTGCTGGAGCCTGGGCGCCTTCGCCTCGGCCGGCTTGGCTTCTTCCTCCTCGGCTTCGGCGCCGAGGTTCTCGACGTAGACGAACTTGTCGCAGGCGGCGACGAAGGGCGCCGGCGTCTTGCGCTCGCCGAAGCCGTACACCGTCAGCCCCTGCTCGCGGATGCGCGCGGCCAGGCGGGTGAAGTCGCTGTCGCTGGAGACGATGCAGAAGCCGTCGAGGTGGCCGCCGTACAGCAGGTCCATCGCGTCGATGATCATCGCGCTGTCGGTGGCGTTCTTGCCGGTGGTGTAGTTGAACTGCTGGATCGGCTGCACCGAGTGGGTGAGCAGGCCCGACTTCCACTTGCCGAGGTGGCCGGACGTCCAGTTGCCGTACGCGCGGCGCACGCTGGCATTGCCGTACTTGGCGATCTCGGCGAGCAGGTCGGGCAGCTTGTCGGGATTGCTGTTGTCGGCGTCGATCAGGATCGCCAGGCGGGGAACGCGGTGGGACGGGGTGGCCATGTGCGCCTCCTTGCGGGATGGCGCGACAATACGCGATCAGCGCGCGGGCGGGGTGAGGCGCAGCAGCTTGCCGTCCTCCTCGTCGGTGAGCACGTAGACGTTGCCGTCCGCGCCCACGCGCACGTCGCGGATGCGCGCGCCGAGGTCCTCGAGCAGGCGTTCCTCGCCGATGATGCGGTCGCCGTCGAGGGAGAGCCGGATGAGGTCCTGGTCGGCGAGCGCGCCGAGGAACAGGCTGTCGTTCCACGGCGAGCCCGGGTGGCCGGTGTAGAAGGCCATGCCCGACAGGCCCGGGGACTTCTTCCACCACTTCACCGGCTGCTCGGTGCCCGGCACCTGCGTGCCGCGCGTTTCCGGATACGGGCGGCCGGTGCCGTAGTCCATGCCGTAGCTGGCGATCGGCCAGCCGTAGTTGCGGCCGGGCAGCGGGAGGTTGAGCTCGTCGCCGCCGAGCGGCCCATGCTCGCTTTCCCACAGCGTGCCGGTGCGCGGATCGATGGCGAGGCCCTGCACGTTGCGGTGGCCGTAGCTCCAGGTTTCCGGGCGCGCGCCGGGCGTGCGGACGAAGGGGTTGTCGGCGGGAATGCCGCCGTCGAGGTCCAGCCGCACCAGCTTGCCCTGCAGCTTGGACAGGTCCTGCGCGTAGGCCTTGTAGCTGAAGCGCTCGCCCTGGCTGATGAAGACGTGGCCGTGGCCATCGAAGGCGATGCGCGAACCGAAGTGGTTGGGGCCGACGAGCTTGGGCTGCTGGCGGTAGATCACCCGCACGTCGGTCAACGCATCGCGGCCGAGCGTGGCGCTGGCGGCGGCGGTGCCGGCCGTGCCGCCGGGGCCCGGCTCGGCGTAGCTGAAGAAGATGCGCTGGCTGCGCGCGAAATCGGGCGCGGGCACGACGTCGAGCAGGCCGCCCTGGCCGTGCGCCCAGACGTCAGGGAGCCCCTTCAGCGGCGGCGACAGGGTGCCGTCGGCGGCGACGCGGCGCAGGCGGCCGGGGCGCTCGGTGACGAGGAAGCTGCCGTCGGGGAGCGGGGCGACCGCCCACGGATGCGCGAGGCCGTGCGCGATCACCGTGGGCTGCGGCTTGCCTTCGCGCGGCGCCTGCGATGCAGGGTGTCCGGCCGCGGACGGCGCGTCCACCGCCGGCGTCGCGGGACGCGCGCAGGCGGGCAACGCGAGCGCCAGCATGAGCGACAGGATCAACCGGCGCACCATGCGGCAGTCCCTCCGCTCAGTACCCCGGCCAGTTGGAATTTTCGGTCGGGTTGTCCCAGACCGGATCCGGCCGTTCGGAACTGGAGAAGCCGCTGCCCAGCTGGTCGCGGCCGGCGCGGACCGCCTCACCGGGCCGCCCGAACGACGCCACGCCCGGGTCAACGCGGATCTCGTTGCGCACCTCGCGCACGCCGCGCGCCATGGCGGCGATGTCCTCGGCGCGATGCTTCATCCGCCGCGCGGGCACGTTGCCGGTGAGCGTGACCACGCCGTCCTCCACCATCACCAGCACTTCGCTGGCATCGACCATCTCGTCGTCGGTCAGGCGGTCGATGATGTCGTCGGTGATGCGCCCGTCGGAGCGCACGTAGTCGCGCGGGCCGCGGCCGCGATGGTCGGGCTCGACTCCGCGCGCAAGCCGGCTGTCGCGTTCGACGCCGTGGAAGCGCGGTCCGCCGCGCCCGTGGCCGCTCTGCGCGTGGGTGCCCTGGCTTTCCGCGTAGCCGTGCTCGTGGGTGAAGTCGCCATAGCCGCCCTGGCCGCGGTAGCCGTAGCCCATCGCGTCGTCGGCACGGTCCTTGCCCCACGCGCGGTTGGTGACCGAGGGCAGGCCGTCGTAGAGCGCGGCGTCGCGCGGCATGTCGGGATCGCTGCCTGCGCCGGCGTAGTGGGGCAGGCGCGAGGACTGGGTGCCGGGGTGCAGCTGGCGGTCGCCGCTGTCGCTGTCGTGGCGGTGTTTCATCGCGGGCTCCTCATGGCGTGCCGATGGCCGCAGGCTAGGCAAGCCGGCGTTACCGGCGCGGCAAGGCCGGCCTGAACGCGCGGATCGGGGACGCGGTCCGCCCGAGGCGGCCCCACCGAAGCGCGCGCCTCGGCAACAGGCGAGACCTGCCTCCTGTCCCCGTCGAGGGACGGCTGCCGGGATGCGCGGCGCTCTGACCTCGGTCAAGGCGACGGCGCGGGCTGCGCCGCAGGATGCGCGGGCGGCGCGTCGCCGCGTCCTTTCCGGAGTTTCCCCATGCTGTTCGACGTCATCGGCCTCATCGACGAGCGCTCCGCCCAGGCGATCGGGTTCGCCGTCCACGCGCTGGATCCGCAGGCGCGGCTGACCGCCGATCCCGATCGCGGCCGCCTGCTGATCGAAAGCCGGCTGGGCGAGGCCGAGCTGGCCGACGCGCTGCGCGGCGCCGGCTTCCCCGCGAGCCGCGCGCCGGAGCACCCGGCCGGCACCACCTGCTGCGGCAGTTGCGGTTGAGGGTCGCGAAGCGCGGCGCCGCGTGACGGCGTGCGGGGCCGCGCCCGTCCCGCGGCGATAAAATGGGCGCTTTCCGCCGGAATACCCTGCCGTGACCCAGTTCCAGCCCATCGCGGGCCAGCCCGCCGCCGCCACGCCCGTGTCGATCCGCCAGGACGACCTGATCCAGTCGGTCGCCGACGCGCTGCAGTACATCAGCTACTACCACCCGGTCGACTACATCCGCGCGCTGTCGGCGGCCTACGAGCGCGAGCAGTCGCCCGCGGCGAAGGATGCGATGGCGCAGATCCTGATCAACTCGCGGATGTGCGCCGAGGGCCACCGGCCGATCTGCCAGGACACCGGCATCGTCACCGTGTTCCTCAAGGTCGGCATGCAGGTGCGCTGGGACGACGCGACGATGGGCGTCGAGGACATGGTCAACGAGGGCGTGCGCCGCGCCTACAACCATCCGGACAACAAGCTGCGTGCGAGCGTGCTCGCCGATCCGGCGGGGCGGCGCCTCAACACCCGCGACAACACGCCGGCGGTGGTCAACGTCAGCGTCGTGCCGGGCAACACCGTCGAGGTGATCGTCGCCGCGAAGGGCGGCGGCTCGGAGGCGAAGTCGAAGTTCGTGATGCTCAATCCGTCCGACTCGATCGTCGACTGGGTGCTGAAGACCGTGCCGACCATGGGCGCCGGCTGGTGCCCGCCGGGCATGCTCGGCATCGGCATCGGCGGCACCGCCGAGAAGGCGATGCTGCTGGCCAAGGAAGCGCTGATGGAGCCGGTCGACATCCAGGAGCTCGCCGCGCGCGGCCCGTCCAGCCGCATCGAGGAGCTGCGCCTGGAGCTGTACGACAAGGTCAACGCGCTCGGCATCGGCGCGCAGGGGCTCGGCGGCCTGACCACCGTGCTCGACGTCAAGATCAGGGATTACCCGACCCACGCCGCCAACCTGCCGGTGGCGATGATCCCCAACTGCGCGGCGACCCGGCACGCCCACTTCGTGCTCGACGGCAGCGGGCCGGTGATGCTGGATCCGCCCTCGCTGGAGGACTGGCCCAAGCTCACCTATTCGCCGCAGAACGCGCGCCGCGTCGACCTCGACACGGTGACGCGCGACGAGGTCGCCCGCTGGAAGCCGGGCGAGGTGCTGCTGCTCAACGGCAGGTTGCTCACCGGCCGCGACGCCGCGCACAAGCGCATGGTCGACATGCTCGACAAGGGCGAGCCGCTGCCGGTCGACCTGGCCGGCCGCTTCATCTACTACGTCGGCCCGGTCGATCCGGTGCGCGACGAGGTCGTCGGTCCCGCCGGCCCGACCACGGCCACGCGCATGGACAAGTTCACCGACCAGGTACTCGAGCAGACCGGCCTGCTCGGCATGGTCGGCAAGGCCGAGCGTGGCCCCGCGGCGATCGAGGCGATCAGGAAGCACCGTTCGGTCTACCTGATGGCGGTCGGAGGCGCGGCCTACCTGGTTTCCAAG
>JBQCFN010000257.1:0-20728 GCA_051959035.1 Lysobacteraceae bacterium
GCCCCGCGGGGCGCCGCGACGCAGGACCACGAGCGCCGCGACCCCGCACACCAGCGAGAGGATCACCAGCGACAGCAGCAACGCCGAGAAGAGCCCCGCCACCCGCGCCGTGCGCAACGAGGCCATGCGCGATTCCAGCGCACCCTGCGGCTCGGATTCGTAATCCAGCCGCCAGCGGCGCCCGTAGGCGTCCAGCAGCGTGCTGCGGGTGAAGGCGCCGGCTTCCGGCTGCACCGGGTCCGCATACAGCACCTGCTCCTGGCGATCGGTGATGTCGACGACGCGCAGGCGCGCGCGGCGCTGGGTGGAGCGCAACGCGGCGTTGACGAAGTCGTCCACCCGGAACGGCGCGTAGATCCAGCCCTGCATCGCTTCCCGCCGCGCGGCGATGCTGCCGGGCCGGTCGCCGGCGCGGTACACCGGCAGGAACATCTGCACGGCAGGCCCCGGCTTGCCGAGGTCCTGTTCGAGGTGGACGAGGCCGCTCAGGCGGGGCTCGCCGGTGTCCATCGCCGCCTGCATGGCGGCCTGCCGCACCGGCTCGGCATACATGTCGTAGCCGACCGTCGCGACGTTGGCCGGCGTCTGCGGTTCCAGGTAGAGGACCGCGCCGTAGTGTTCGCGCGGGCCACGCGGATAGACCGGGAACATCCCCTCGCCGGCGCCGCGCGCCACCTTCTGCAGGTCCGACAGCTGCCCGGGCGAGACGTAGACCGCGAAGCCCAGGCCGACCAGCGCCGGGAACCGCCGGGTCAGGTTGAGCCCGGCGACGTAGTCCTCCCACTGCTGCCGGCTCGGCCGCGCGACGGTGGCGAACAGCGACACGCCGCCGCGGTTGACCAGCTCGTAGTTGTCCAGCCGCTGGCGCAGCAGCGCGGTGGTCTCGTCGGTGGCCGCGACGAAGGCCGCCTCGGCGGCGTCGAGCTCGCGGCGTTCGGCGCGGTGCACGTAGATCTGCACCACGCCCATCGCCGCCAGCAGCACCGCGCCGGCCAGCAGGTAGCCGAACAGCGAGGTGCGGGGCAAGGCCACGGGCGGGGTGTCGCGCATCCGCCGCAGGATAGCCGGCGGCCGCATGAATCGCGCCTGCACCCCGCCCGCGCGCGGCTTGCGGGGGCCCCGGACGCCCCTATACTGGCCGGGTCGGCGACATCGACGCTTCCCGGGGGTGCACTGGCTTCGACGGGGGTCGCGAAATCGCCTGGCGCATGCCGAGGGGGTAGCTTTCCTCGTTAATCCAGCTGCAAAAAACCAGACGCCAACGACGACGTCTACGCTCTGGCCGCTTAAGGCCTAGCCCCGAACCCGCTTGTGCCCGTGCTCGCGGATGTAGGGTCATCATCACGGGATAGGCAGTGACGGCGACCGGTCAGTCGCTGCCGAAACCAAAGCCGGTGTGGATGGCGGTGTGCCTCGCACGCTGTGTTGCCGCCAGCCGAGAACGAACAGCGGGCTAAGCATGTAGTGCCGGGCATGGAGTGCCTTCGGACGGCGGTTCGATTCCGCCCACCTCCACCAGTCCCAGCAACGGGCCGCGCAAGCGGCCCGTTGTGTTTTCCGGGCCGGGCTCCAGGCATCGGGATGGCGCGGCGCTCACCATCCCCACGGCAAGATCGGCCCATGCCCTATGCCTCCGGCTATGCCGACCACGAGCCGACGCGCGGCGAGATCGACGCGAGCCGAGGCCCGCTGGTGCTCGAATTCGGCGCGCCGTGGTGCGGGCATTGCCAGGCCGCGCAGGCCGCTCTCGCCGAAGTGCTTGCGGATGCGCCCGGCGTGCGCCACGTGAAGGTCGAGGACGGGCGCGGAAGGCCGCTCGGTCGGAGCTTCCGCGTGAAGCTGTGGCCGACGCTGGTGTTCCTGCGCGATGGCGAGGAACGCGCGCGCCTGGTGCGGCCGCGCGAAGCGCGCGAAATCACGCACGCACTGGCTGCGCTGGACGCCCCGCGCTAGGGCGCGCGCTGGATCCAGCCCGCGGCCGCCTGGCCGGCGGGCGCCTTCGCAGGTGCCGATTCCGCGCGTTCCGCGCCCGCATCCGCCGCCACCACCTGGTTGCGCCCCCGCGCCTTGGCGCGGTAGCAGAGCTCGTCGGCGCGCGCGAGCAGTTCGGCGGGCGTGCGGCTGCCGTCAGCGAACTCCAGCTGGCCGATGCTCGCCCCGATCCGGAAGCGCTCGCCCTCCCACACGAACTCGAAGCCTTCCACCGCCGCGCGCAGCTTCTCCGACACGCAGGCGGCGTCGCCCGGCCGGCAATCCTCCAGCAGCACCGCGAACTCGTCCCCGCCCAGCCGCGCGAGGATGTCGCGGTCGCGCAGCTGCTTGCGCAGCAGCGCCGCGAGCTGGCGCAGCAGTTCATCGCCGGCCACGTGGCCCCCGCGGTCGTTCACCGCCTTGAACCGATCGAGGTCGAAATACAGCAACGCATGGTGGCTGCCCTGCCCGGCCGCGGTGGCGATCGCGCGCTCCAGCCGCGATTCGAAGCTGCGGCGGTTAGCCAGGCCGGTCAACGCGTCGTGGTTGGCGTGGTACATCAGCTCGCTGGTCAGGCGCTTGGCGGCGGTGACGTTGCGGAACGTCACCACCCAGCCGACGAGGCGGCGCTCCTCCTCGATCGGCGCCATCGCCCCGTCGACCAGGATGACGTGCCCGTCGCGGCGGACCAGGGCGGTGATGTTGCCGCCGCCGGCGCTCACTTCCTGCAGGTCGAGCACGGTGCCGTGCGCATCGGTGAAGCGCACCACTTCGCTGAAGGCGCGGCCGAGGGACTGCGCCTCGCTCCAGCCGGTGAGGTGGGCGGCGATCGGATTAATGAACGTGACGCGGCCGTCGAGATCGACGATCACCACTCCGTCCGGAATCGCACGCAGCGCGCGCTGGCCGAAGCCGGGCAGGCGCATTCCGCCCAGTGCGGCTCCCGCGCCGGGGCGGGCCGCGAATTCAGGCTCGTTTCCCGAGGGTGAAGCGCGCATCCCCACAAAGTAGAACGCGCGGTGCAAAGCCCGGGTGAGCATGCCGCGCGCGGTTCGCAGGCCGCGGGTGACGCGCGTTGCACTATCGCGTTCGCGCGGCTGGCGTTCCCTTCAGCAGCATGTCGATGGCGCGGCCGACCGCGGCGAAGGCGAACGCCCCGGTCACGTGGGTGGCGGCGCCGAGCCCGGTGCCGCAATCCAGCCGCAGCCCGGCGTCGCCATCCAGCCGCGGGCGCACGCCGCACACGCTGCCGTCGGGCTGCGGATAGCGCACGTTCTCCAGCGAGTACACCGCCGGCACGCCGAAGTAGCGGTCGGCGTTGCGCGGGAAGCCGAAGTCGGCACGCAGCTTCTTGCGGATCAGCGACAGCATCGCGTCGTGCTCGGTGCGCGAGAGGTCGCGCACGCGCACCTGGGTCGGGTCGGTGCGGCCGCCGGCGGAACCGACGGTGAGGATCGGCTGCTTGCGGCGGCGGCACCAGGCGATGGCCTCGAGCTTGGCGCGGAAGCTGTCGCAGGCATCGAGCACGAGGTCGAAGCCGCCGCCGAGCAGTTCCTCGAGGTTGGACGGGGTGAGGAACGCGGGGATCGGCTCGACCGCGATCTCCGGATTGATCGCCAGGCAACGCTCCGCCATCGCCGCGGCCTTGCCGTGGCCGTACTGGCCGAGCAGCGCGGGCAGCTGGCGGTTGGTGTTGGACAGGCACAGGTCGTCGGCATCGATCAGCACCATCGCGCCGATGCCGCTGCGCGCGAACGCCTCGACCGCCCACGAGCCGACGCCGCCCAGCCCCACCACCGCGATCCGGCAACCACGCAGGCGCGCGAGCGCGCCGCTGCCGTACAGGCGGTCGATGCCGGAGAAGCGTTCGGTCCAGGTGCGGTCCATGGGGAAAGTCTAGCGGCCGGGCGTGCTATCGTCGCCCGCGTTTCCCGTCCGGAGCCTTGCACGATGGCAAGCAGCGCCTCCCGCTACTTCTTCCTCTTCCTGGTCGGCCTGGCCGTCGGCGCGTTCGCCACGGTGGTGGCGATGCGCGCCATCGATGCGCGCACCGACCATTTCCCGGGCAGCGTGATGGAAGTGATGGCCTGGCACATGGGCCAGCTGAAGAAGGACACCGAACAGAACCGCTGCGCCGCCACCGACACGCTGCCGCACCTGCAGGCATTGCGCACGATGGCCAACGACATCGAACCGGCCTTCCCCGACCTGCACGATGACCAGCGCTTCGGCAAGCACGCGAGCGACCTGCGCGCCAGCCTCGACGCCGCGCTGGCCAGCCCGCCGCTCAACTGCCCCGGCGTGGGCACGACGCTCGGCCGCATCGGCGACGGCTGCCAGGCCTGCCATCGCGAATACCGCGACTGAGCTCACCGCGCGACCATCGGGGTGAATGCGTGCTGACGTCCGGCGCGCATTGCACCGCCGGTTGACCGGTCTTTCACCGCGCGGTTCCGAGGATGGTCGACGGCGACGAGCACGGCTCCCGCCTTCGTCCATCCAAGGAGAATCCGCATGAACACTCGCCTGATCGGTGCCTGCGCCCTGGTCGCCGCGGTGGCGGCGGCCGGTTGCGCGAGCACGACGCCGAGCTACTCGTCCAGCTACCCGTATGGCAGCAGCGCGCCCGCCTACGGCACCACCGCCTCGTGCTACGACTGCGGTACGGTCACCCGCATCGAAGTCGTGTCGGCGGGCGGCAGCAGCGTGCCCAACGCGACCGGCGGCGTGGTCGGTGGCATCGTCGGCGGCATGGCCGGCCACGAACTGACCAAGAACAGCAGCCAGGGCAAGCAGAACGCGGCGACCGTCGCGGGCGCCGTGGCCGGCGCGGTCGCGGGCAACGCGATCCAGAACCGCGCGCAGGCCAACAACACCACGTACAACATCTACGTGCAGATGGACAACGGCACGACCCAGGTCGTGACCCAGACCGGCCTCAACGGCATCCGCGAAGGCTCGCAGGTCCGGGTCGACAACGGCGTGGCGACGCTGCGCTGAGCGCTACCGCTTCGTCGCGAGATGCACGAAGGCCCGCCTCGGCGGGCCTTCTTTTTCGGCTCGCTCGCCGCCGCGGCGGCGGCCTCCGGAATTCCCGCCCGCGCCATGGCATCCTCGCCGCAAACGCATCGGGGAACCTGCATGACCCTGCTCTACGTGATCGCCGCGGTGCTGGTCCTGGTCGGCGTGGCCGGCATCGTGCTGCCGGCGCTGCCGGGCGTGCCGCTGGTGTTCGCGGGGATGCTGCTGGCGGCCTGGGCCGACGGCTTCCACCGCATCGGCGCCGCCACGCTGGTCGTGCTCGGCGCGCTCACCCTGCTGTCGCTCGGCGCCGACTTCTGGGCGACCGCGGTCGGCGCGAAGCGGGTGGGCGCGAGCCGGCTCGCGATCGCCGGCGCGCTGCTGGGCATGCTGGCCGGCTTCTGGTTTGGCCCGATCGGCCTGTTCGCCGGCCCCTTCGCCGGCGCCGCGCTCGGTGAACTCGTCACGCTGCGCCGCCTCGACGGCGACGGGCTCGGCCGCGCGACGCGCGTGGGCTTCGGTACCTGGCTCGGCATCGTGCTCGGCGTGGCGCTGAAGCTGATGCTCGCGTTCGCGATGCTCGGCCTGTTCGCCTGGGCGTGGTTCTACTGAGCGCGGCTCACCAGACCAGGTCGTCGGGCACCTGGTACCGCGGATCGGCGTAGGGATCGTCCGCGGCCGGCGCATCCGGATCGACCTTGAGCGCGACCGCGGGCGCGAAGACCGCCTCGGCCTGCGCCAGCACGTCGGCGGCGACCAGCAGGTAGCGTCCGTCCAGCTGGACCACGCCGAGCTCGCCGGCGTTGAGTGCGCGCAGCTGCGGCTCGGTGACGTAGATGCGCTTGATCTTGCCGCCGTAGGGGAAATGCCGCGCGACGTCGGCGTCGGCGGCGTTGAGCGCCTTGCCCTGCAGCAGCGCGGCGAGCTTGGCCTTCGCCTCGCGGCGCTGGCGCGCTTCTTCCTGCCGGCGCCGCTCGGCTTCGATGCGCTCGTCCTTCTCGCGCTGCGCGCGCAACGCATAGGCCTTGGCGAGGTCGATGTCCTCGCGCGGGCGCGCGGACTTCGCGGCGGCCTGCGGGCGCGACGGTGGCTTGCCGTGCGGCCTGGCGTGCGCCTTCGCCTGCGGCTTGCGCGATTGCGGATCGGGCTTGCGCTCCGGCTTCGGCGCGGGCTTGAAACCCAGGCCGAGCAGCTGGTCGCGGAGGGAATCGCTCATTGCGGTGATTTCGGCAAAAACTGCGGGCGAAGCATGCCCGATCGCGCGGCAGGTTGCAGCGGTTTCCGGTGCCGCGGCGCCATCGCGGGCTTTCCCGACGAGGCCTTGGCGCGTGGCGTCGGCTGCGCGGGCGTCAGTCGCGGCCGACGTCGCTCCTGCAGGCGGTGCGGACCCGCTCAGTAGTGCGGCGGAGGCGGCTCGGTCGCGGGGTCGGCGTAGAACGCGCCACGGCTGGCCTTGAGCTCCTCCAGCGTGCGCCGCAGCAGGTCGGCGTAGCGAGCGTTCTCGATCCGCATCCGCGCCATCTCCTCGCCGAGCTCGGCGAGCGCGTTTTCCTGGAACGCCAGGCGCGTTTCCAGCTCGACCAGCCGCGCCTCGGCGTCCATCGCGATCACGCCTCCGGCTTGCGCACGGAACGGCCGCGGCCGATGCCGTAGTAGGCCAGCCCGGCCGCTTCCACCTCGGCCGGCTCGTAGAGGTTGCGGCCGTCGAACACCACGCGGTCGTGCAGGGTCGCCGCCAGTCGGGCGAAGTCGGGACTGCGGAACTGCTTCCACTCGGTGACCACGACCAGCGCGTCGCAGCCCTGCACCGCGTCGTGCGCGGACTCGCAGAACACGAGGTCGTCGCGCTGGCCGAAGATCCGCCGCGCCTCGTCCATCGCTTCCGGGTCGTAGGCACGCACCGTGGCGCCCGCCTCCCACAGCTGCGCGAGCAGGCGGCGGCTGGACGCCTCGCGCATGTCGTCGGTGTTGGGCTTGAAGGCGAGCCCCCAGACCGCGAAGGTCTTGCCCCGCACGCCCTCGTCCTCGCCCTTGTCGTAGTGGCGCTGCACCAGTTCGAACAGGTGGCCCTTCTGCGCGTGGTTGACCGCCTCCACCGCGTCGAGCAGGCGCGGTTCGCAACCGTGCTGCTGGGCGATGCGGGCGAGCGCCTGCACGTCCTTGGGGAAGCAGGAGCCGCCGTAGCCGGCGCCCGGGTAGATGAAATGCCAACCGATGCGCGGATCCGAGCCGATGCCCTGGCGCACGTGCTCGATGTCGGCGCCGACCTGCTCGGCGATGCACGAGATCTCGTTCATGAAGGAGATCTTCGTCGCCAGCATCGCATTGGCCGCGTACTTGGTCAGCTCGGCCGAGCGCACGTCCATCGTCACGATGCGCTCGTGGTTGCGGTTGAACGGCGCGTACAGGCGCTTGAGCTTCTCGATCGCGGCCGGGCTGTCGGAGCCGATCACGATGCGGTCCGGGCGCATGCAATCCTCGACCGCGGCGCCCTCCTTGAGGAATTCCGGGTTCGACACGACGTCGAAGGCCACCTCGGCGCCACGGGCCTGCAGCGCCGCCGCGATCGTCGCGCGGACCTTGTCGGCGGTGCCGACCGGCACGGTGGACTTGTCGACCACGACGGCCGGCTTGTCGAGGTGTTCGCCGATGGTCCTGGCCACCGCCAGCACGTACTTCAGGTCGGCGCTGCCGTCCTCGTCCGGCGGCGTGCCGACCGCGATGAAGAGGATGTCGCCGTGGCGGATCCCCTCGGCGGCATCGGTGGTGAAGTGCAGGCGTCCCTCGGCATGGTTCGCCTTCACCATCGGCTCCAGCCCCGGCTCGTAGATCGGGATCACGCCGCGGTTGAGGCCATCGATCTTGACCTGGTCGACATCGACGCACGCCACGTCGTGGCCGACCTCGGCCAGGCAGGTTCCGGTGACGAGGCCGACGTAGCCGGTGCCGAAGATGGTGACGCGCATGCGGTGTCCTGGATGAATGGGGGCCGCGTAGTGTCGCAGCCGGCGGCGTCACGCCGGGGTGACGCGGCATGCGGGCGTCGCATCGACGCCCGCGGTGGAGCGCGCCCGCTTACTTGCCGGGCTGCGCCTGGCCATCCTGCGGCGCGATGCCGAGCAGCTCGACGTCGAACACCAGCGTCTCGTTCGGGCCGATCGGCGCGCCCGGCGGCACCTTGTCGCCGTAGCCGATGTTGCCGGGGATCCACAGCCGGTACTTGCTGCCGACCGGCATCAGCATCAGGCCCTCGCGCCAGCCGGGCACCACCGCCTGCAGCGGGATCTCGGCGGCGCCGCCGTGGCGCTGGGAATCGTCGAACACCTTGCCGTCGAGCAGCGCGCCCTTGTAGTTGACCCGGACCGTGTCGTTCTCCTTCGGCCGCGGGCCCTTGCCCTCGGTGAGCACCTGGTACTGCAGGCCCGAGGCGGTGGTCTGCACGCCCGGCTTCTTCGCGTTCTGGGCGAGGAAGGCCTGGCCGGCATCGGCGTTCTTCTTCGCCTCGGCGGCCATCCTGGCCATTTCCTTGGCCTGCATGCGCTGGCCGAAGGATTCGCCGACCTGGATCGCCTGCTGCTCGGTCAGCAGCAGCTTCTCGCCCTTCAGGGTGCTGCGCACCGCCTTCATCAGCACGTCGAGGTCGAGCTCGTCCTTCATCGGCAGCAGCTGCTTGCCCAGCGCCATGCCGACCATGTAGCTGTCCTGGTCCTTCTCGGTCGGCAGGCCGGGCACGTTGCCGGCGGGCAGGTCGGCCTTGGCCTCCGCCGCGGGCTTGGCCGCGTCGTTCGAGGCGGGCTTGTCGCAGGCGGCGAGCGCGAGGGCCAGGCCGGTGGCGGCCACGGCGGCGACGGTCACGCGGGGAAGCAGGTTCATGCAGGAGCTCCAGGCGGTTCGGCGCGCGAACTGCGCGTCCGTGCAGCGGTTATTGCAGGATGTCCATGAGTTCGACGTCGAACTGCAGGGTGGCGTTTGGAGGGATCGGGCCGCCCGGAGTTCCCTTGTCGCCGTAGGCGATGTTGGCCGGGATCCAGAACCGGTACTTGCTGCCCACCGGCATCAGCGCCAGGCCCTCGGTCCAGCCGGCGATCACCTGGTCCAGCCCGAACTCGGCCGGTTCGTTGCGCGCGTAGGAGCTGTCGAACACGCTGCCGTCGAGCAGCTTGCCCTCGTAGTTGACGCGCACGCGGTCGGTCGCCTTCGGGCGCGGGCCGGCGCCCTGCCGCAACACCAGGTACTGCAGGCCCGACGGCGTGACGTGGACGCCCTTGACGGCCTTGTTCTTCGCCAGGAACGCGGCGCCTTCGGCGGCGTTCCTGCCGGCCTGCGCCGCGGCCGCGGCCTGCACCAGCGGACGCACGCGCTGCGAGAAGGCCATGCGGATGGCGCCGGCCTCTTCGTCGCTGAGCAGCGGGGTGCCGTGCGACAGCACGGTGCGCAGGGCCTGCATCATCACCGGCAGGTCGATCTCCGACTTGATCGGCACCAGCGAGCCCGCGACGCTGCCGCCCACCAGGTAGCCGGCCTGTTCCTTCGACACCGGCGGTTCGCTGGTCCCGGCCGGGGCGCGGCCGGCGCGGATCGCAGCGCGCTGCATCAGCGCCTGGCCCACCGCTCGCGCGTCCGCCTCGGCCAGCAGCGGCTTGCCGCCGTCGAAGGCGTTGCGGACGGCCTTCTCGAAGGCCTGCAGGTCGAGGTCGGGGGCCACCGCGAGGAGGTCGTGGCCCACGTCCATGCCGACCATGTAGCTCGCCCTTGCGCGGTCGGTGGCGAGCGGCGCGGCATCGGCCGCCCGCGCGTTCGGGACCAGGCCGGCGAAGGCCAGCAGGAACGCGGCGGCGCCACGCAGGAAGGACTTCATCGCAACTCCTCGTCGGAAACGCCGCCAGCGCGGCCGGATGCATGCAAGCCGGTCATTGTCGCGGCGGCCTCCGCATCACGCAATGCGGGGTACTCGGGGCGCCACCGGCGGCTATGCCATCAGTTGGGGGACGGGGGCTTGACCGGGCGTGTTTTGGTGTTATAGTTGCATACAACACCAGACACCCAGAGCAGGACGTTCGCCATGACGCGCAAGCTCCTCCGCACGATGACGGCCCTCTCGGCAACCGCCGCCGTGTTCACCCTGTTGCTGCTGGCCGCGCACCCGGTCGCGCCGGCGTCGCCCGGCCCGCTGTCGGTCGACATGGCCGCCGACATGGCCGCCGACGTGGGCGCGGACCTCGACACCGGCGTCGAGGCCGGCGTCGGCGGCGCCAGCGACGCCGAGGCCACCGAGGGCCCCCGCCAGCGCCACCTCCACCGCGCCCGCTCCCTGCTGGCGCTGCCCTACTTCTCGTTCGCGCAGGGCCTGCGCCGCACCCGGAGCTGAGCCATGAATGCGATCCAGTGGAGCGACGGCGCTCCGATCTACCGCCAGCTCAAGGAGCGCGTCATCGCGATGATGCTCGACGGCCTGCTCAAGCCCGGCGACGCCCTGCCCTCCGTGCGCCAGGTCGCCGCCGAGTACCAGCTCAACCCCATCACCGTCTCGCGCGCCTACCAGGAACTGGCGGACGAGGCTCTTGTCGAGAAACGCCGAGGACTGGGCATGTACGTGACCGAAGAAGCCGCCAGGAAGCTGCTCGTCAACGAACGCGAGCGCTTCCTGCGCGAGGAGTGGCCGCAGGTGCTCGAGCGCATCCAGCGCCTGGGCCTGACCACCGAAGAGCTGCTGGCCGCCGGCAAGGCGGGTGCCCGATGAACGCGCCCTTCCGCGACGAGGCCGCGGTGGCGGCGCCCGGCGCGCCGATCGTCGCCGCGCGCCACCTGCGCAAGGCCTACAGGAACAAGGTCGCGCTGGACGACACCGCGTTCGAGATCCCGGCCGGCCGCATCGTCGGCCTGATCGGCCCGAACGGCGCCGGCAAGACCACCGCGCTCAAGGCCATGCTCGGCCTGATCCCCTTCGAGGGCGAGCTGCGCGTGCTCGGCCGCGACCCGCGCACCGAACGCGACGCGCTCATGCAGGACGTCTGCTTCATCGCCGACGTGGCCGTGCTGCCACGCTGGCTCCGGGTGCGGGAGGCGATCGAGTTCGTCGCCGGCGTCCACCCGCGCTTCGACCGCGCCCGCTGCGAGCGCTTCCTCGCCAACACCGGCCTGAAGCCGCAGATGCGCGTGCGCGAGTTGTCCAAGGGCATGATCGTGCAGCTGCACCTGGCGCTGGTGATGGCGATCGACGCCCGCCTGCTGGTGCTCGACGAGCCGACCCTGGGCCTGGACATCCTCTACCGCAAGCAGTTCTACCAGCGCCTGCTGGAGGACTACTTCGACGAGGACAAGACCATCCTGATCACCACCCACCAGGTCGAGGAGATCGAGCACATCCTCACCGACGTGATGTTCATCCGCGACGGCAAGGTCGTGCTGGACACGCCCATGGACGCGCTCGGCGAGCGCTATACCGAGGTGCTGGTCAACGCCGACCAGCTCGAGGCCGCGCGCGCGCTCAAGCCCATCGACGAACGCGCGCTGCCGTTCGGCAAGACCGTGATGCTGTTCGACGGCGCGCCGCGCGGCCAGCTCGCCACGCTCGGCGAGACCCGCGCCCCGAGCCTGGCCGACCTGTTCGTCGCCGTGATGAAGGGGACCTACGCATGAACACGATGACCGACACCCACCGCGCGCCGGTCGCGCACCCCACCCACAAGTTCCGGCTGCTGCTGCGCCGCGAGTTCTGGGAGCACAAGGGCGGCTTCCTGTGGGGCCCCATCGTGGCCGGCGCGATCTCGCTCGGCCTGATGGTGATGGCGCTGCTGCTCGGCGAAGTGATGATGCGCAAGGCGATCGCCCGCGGTGACCTCCAGATCAACGGCCACATGCTCGTCAACGGGCTGGACATCGGCGCGCTGACCTCGCAGATGTCGGCCGAGGACGCGCGCCAGCTCGCCGGGGGCATCGACCTGAGCCTGCTGGTCTCGTCCAGCTGGCCCCTGATCGTGCTGGCGTTCGTGGTGTTCTTCTACTGCCTGGGCGCGCTCTACGACGAGCGCAAGGACCGCAGCGTGCTGTTCTGGAAGTCGCTGCCGGTCTCGGACGGCCAGACCGTGCTCTCCAAGGCGGTCAGCGCGACGGTGGTGGCGCCCGTCCTGGCGGTCGGGGCGGCGCTGCTGACCATGCTCGGCCTGCTCGTCGTGCTCAGCCTGTTCGTGCTGGCCCATGGCGGCAACCCGCTGCGGCTGCTGTGGGGCCCGGCCGACCCGTTCGAGATCGCCGCCCAGCTGGTCGCCAGCATCCCGGTGTACGCGCTGTGGTCGCTGCCCACCGTCGGCTGGCTGCTGCTGTGCTCTGCCTGGGCGCGCAGCAAGCCGTTCCTGTGGGCGATCATGCTCCCGGTGTTCACCGGCGTCTTCGTCAGCTGGTTCGACTTCATGCAGCTGTTCAACCTGGAGTCGAGCTGGTTCTGGAAGAACGTCGTCGCCCGCCTGCTGCTCAGCGCCGTTCCCGGCAGCTGGATGGACGTGGTGAGCATCCACGGCGACGTGGACGGTCCCGCCGACGTGGCGCGGCTGCTCAACCTGCGCACGATGTGGTCGACGCTGCTCACCGCACAGCTGTGGATCGGCGCCTTCGCCGGCGCGGCGATGATCGCGGTGGCCGCCCGCCTGCGCCGCTGGCGCGACGACAACTGAAGCCGGAGGACGACCATGGCCCGCATGCCCATCGCCCTGCTGTTCGCCGCGTTGCTGCCGCTCGCCGCGCAGGCGGGGGTCCGTTCGGAAGTCGCGAGCGACCTGGACGAGGCCCGGCGCGAGGTCCGCGCCGACATGGCGCAGGAACGCGCCCGGCTCGCGACCGGCAACCTGTCGCTCGACGGCCTGCACTTCGGCAAGGACGACCGCATCGCCGACGGCGCGGCGTCCGGAAAGCCCAAGGGCGAGATCACGCCCGCGGGGGACCTGCTGGTGGACGGCAAGGCGGTGGCGGTCGACGCCGGGCAGCGCCGCCAGCTGCTCGACTACCGCGCCCAGGTGATCGAGCTCGCCCGGATGGGCCTGGATGCAGGCGAGCGCGCGGCCATGCTCGCGATCGACGCCGCCGACGTGTCCGTGTTCCGCCTGATCGTGGGCGGCATGACCGGCAGCCTCGAGCGGCGCGTGGACGCGGCCGTCCAGCGCGAACTGCAGCCGACGATCCTCGGGATCTGCCAGCGCCTGCCGCGCCTGCGCGCCGGGCAGCAGGCGCTCGCCGCCAGCCTGCCGGCCTTCCGGCCCTTTGCCACCTTGCGCGACGACGACGTGGCCAGTTGCGAGCGCGACGTGCGCAGCGAACTGGCCGCCCGTTGACGCCGACCACGGAGAAACCCGCCACCATGAACACGATTCGCACCAGCCTGTGCATTGCCCTGCTCGCCTCGCTCGCGGCCTGCCAGGACAGGACGCCCGCCCACGGCGCGCAGGCGAACGCGCCTGCCACGCCGGCCGGCAGCACGGCGCCGGAAACCGTGCTTGGCAAGACCGTCGCCAGCGCGCTGGACAAGGCGCGCGCGGAACTGGAAAGCGGCAACATCGACCTGAGCAACGGCGTACGCGTGCAGGTCGGCGACCACGGCCGCCATTTCGAGATCGGCGGCCACGACCACGACGGCAGGCCGAAGGCCGAAATCACCCCGCAGGGCGACCTGCTGGTGGAGGGGAAACCGGTCGACATCACCCCGGCGCAGCGCGCGCTGCTGCTGCAGTACCGCCAGCGCATCATTGCGATCGCCGAGTCCGGCATGGCGATCGGCGTCAAGGGCGCCGACCTCGCCGGCAAGGCCCTGGCCGAAACCTTCAGCGGCCTGATCCGGGGCGACACCGATGGTGCCGGGAAACGCATCGAGGCCGAGGGCGAGAAGCTCAAGGCCGACGCCCACCGGATCTGCGCGCAGCTGCCCGGGATGCTGCAGACGCAGCAGCAGCTCGCCGCGTCCCTGCCCGCGTTCAAGCCCTACGCGACGATGACCCAGGAAGACGTCGACGACTGCATGAAGGACGACAGCGGCGTCGCCGTCACCGATGGCGGCGCGGCGATCCGTTCGGAGGTGCAGCGGCAGGTGCGCGACAACATCCGCGACAGCGTGCGCGCCGCCGTGCGCCAGCCCTCGGCCGACGCCGGCGACAAGGCGGACGACGCGGGCGACTCAGCCGCCCGCCGCTGAGCCGGCGCGCACCCCGCCGCGGGTCAGTGCGGCGGGGTCGAGCAGGCGGCGCAGCGTCTTTTCGTCGAGGCCGCTCATCTCGCGCGCGACCTCGACGATCGGCCGCCCTTCCGCGTAGGCCCGCTTGGCGATCGCCGCGGCCTGCTCGTAGCCGATCACCGGGTTGAGCGCGGTGACCAGGATCGGGTTGCGGTCCAGCGCCGCCGCCACCCGGTCTTCGCGCACCTTCAGGCCGGCGATCGCCTTGTCGGCGAGCAGGCGCATCGCGTTCGCCAGCAGGCCGATCGATTCCAGCAGGTCGTGCGCGAGCAGCGGCAGCATCACGTTGAGCTGGAAATTGCCGCTCTGCCCGGCGATGGTCACCGCCACGTGGTGGCCCATCACCTGCGCGCAGACCATGCAGGTGGCTTCCGCGATCACCGGGTTGACCTTGCCCGGCATGATCGAGCTGCCGGGCTGCAGCGCCGGCAGTTCGACTTCGCCCAGGCCCGCGAGCGGCCCGGAATTCATCCAGCGCAGGTCGTTGGCGATCTTCATCAGCGCGACCGCGAGCGCGTTGAGCTGGCCGGACAGCTCCACCGCGTCGTCCTGCGACGCCAGGCCCTCGAACTTGTCCGCGGCGGAGGTGAACTTCGCGCCCGTGAGCGCCGACAGCGCCTTCGCCATTTCCCGGCCGAAGCGCGGATCGGCGTTGATGCCGGTGCCGATCGCGGTGCCGCCGATCGGCAGCCGGCGCAGCCGCCCGAGCGCGTCCTCGATGCGACCGCGGGCCGAGGCCAGCTGCGAGGACCACGCGCCGAATTCCTGCGCGAAGGTCAGCGGCATCGCATCCATCAGGTGGGTGCGGCCGGTCTTCACCGCCTTGCCGAGCCCCTTCGCGCGCGCGTCGATCGTGCCGCGCAGGTGGTCGAGCGCGGGCAGCAGCGTTTCCAGCACCGCCAGTCGCGCCGACACGCGCAGCGCGGTCGGCACCACGTCGTTGGAGCTCTGGCCGAGGTTGACGTCGTCGTTGGGGTGCACCCGCGCCTTGCTGGCGCGCGAAGCCAGCGTTGCGATCACCTCGTTGGCATTCATGTTGCTCGAGGTGCCGGAGCCCGTCTGGTAGACGTCGATCGGGAAATGCGCGTCGTGGTCGCCCCCGGCGACCTCCAGCGCCGCGCGGCGGATCGCCGCGGCCCGCGCCTTCGGCAGCAGGCCCAGGCCGGCGTTGACCTCGGCCGCGGCCGCCTTCACCAGCCCCAGGGCGCGGATGAAACCGCGCGGCATGCGCTGCCCGGACACCGGGAAATTGTCGACCGCGCGCTGGGTCTGCGCGCCCCACAGCGCGTCGGCGGGCACCTGCAGCTCGCCCATGCTGTCGTGCTCGGTGCGGAATCCGGCCGTGGCCCGCTGGCCACTCCCGGCGTTGCGATTGGCCATGCCGATGCCCTCGTCCCTGCGGTCGGGCCCGAGCATACGCCCGCGACCGTTTAGAATTGCGGGCTTCCCGCCCGACTGCCCGCCCCCATGTCCGACGCCCGGTTGCTCGCCCTGTCCCCGCTCGACGGCCGCTATGCCGGCAAGGTCGACGCACTGCGCCCGATCTTCTCCGAGTACGGCCTGATCAAGGCGCGGGTGACGGTGGAAGTCGAATGGCTGCTGGCCCTGGCCAACGAGCCGGGCATCGCCGAGCTCGCGCCGTTCGCGCCGGCCGCGGCCGAGCGCCTGCGCGCGCTGGCCGAAGGCCTGTCCACGGACGATGCCGCGCGGGTCAAGGAGATCGAGCGCACCACCAACCACGACGTCAAGGCGGTCGAGTACCTGATCAAGGAACGCCTGAAGGACGACGCCGAGCTCGGGCCGGCGCTCGAATTCGTCCACTTCGCCTGCACCAGCGAGGACATCAACAACCTCAGCTACGCGCTGATGCTGCGCGCCGGCCGCGATGGCGTGATGCTGCCTGCGCTCGACGCGCTCATCGCCACCCTGCGCGCGATGGCGCACGAGCACGCCGCGCTGCCGATGCTCTCGCGCACCCACGGCCAGACCGCCTCGCCGACCACCGTCGGCAAGGAGCTGGCCAACGTGGTCGCGCGCCTGGAGCGCCAGCGCGACGTGCTCGCGGCGCTGCCGATGCCGGGCAAGATCAACGGCGCGGTCGGCAACTACAACGCCCACGTCGCCGCCTACCCGGACGTCGACTGGACCGCGTTCTCGCGCCGCTTCGTCGAGTCGCTCGGCCTCTCCTGGCAGCCCTACACCACCCAGATCGAGCCGCACGATGGCATCGCCGAGCTGTGCGACGCGATGAAGCGCATCGACACCATCCTCGTCGACCTCTGCCGCGACATCTGGGGTTACATCTCGCTCGGCTACTTCCGGCAGGCGGTCAAGGCCGGCGAAGTCGGCAGCTCGACCATGCCGCACAAGGTCAACCCGATCGACTTCGAGAACGCGGAAGGCAACTTCGGCATCGCCAACGCGCTGTTCGAGCACTTCGCCGCCAAGCTGCCGGTCAGCCGCTGGCAGCGCGACCTCACCGACTCGACCGTGCTGCGCGCGCTCGGCACCGCCTTCGGCCATGCGCTGATCGGCTTCGATTCGCTGGCCCGCGGCCTCGGCAAGCTGAGCGCCAACCCGCAGCGGCTCGCCGACGATCTCGACGCGGCGTGGGAAGTGCTGGCCGAGGCCGTGCAGACGGTGATGCGCCGGCACGGCCTGCCCAATCCCTATGAGCAGCTCAAGGCGCTGACCCGCGGCCAGGGCATCACCGGGGAATCGATGCAGGCCTTCATCGCCGGGCTCGACCTTCCGCGCGATGCCAAGCAGCGCCTGCTGGCGATGACGCCAGCCACCTACACCGGCCTGGCCGAACGGCTGGCGCGGGAGGTCTGAGCATGGCCCGCCGGCCCGCGCGCAAGTCCGCGGCGCCGGCCGCCGCCCTGCCCTTCGAGGTCGACGCGGCGGGGCAACCGCCGCTCGGGATGCCGCCGGCGGACTTCCTGCGCGACTACTGGCAGAAGCGCCCGCTGCTGATCCGCAACGCGTTTCCCGGCTTCGTCCCCCCGCTCGAGCCCGAAGACCTCGCCGGCCTCGCCTGCGAGGAGGCCGCGCTGTCGCGCATCGTCGTGCACGACCGCGCCGCGGACCGCTGGACGCTGCGCCACGGCCCGTTCGCCGAGGAGGAATTCCCCGGCATGCCGCACCAGGACTGGACGCTGCTGGTGCAGGACGTGGACAAGTGGGACGCGGACGTCGCCGCGCTGCTGCAGCACTTCGGTTTCCTGCCGCGCTGGCGCATCGACGACGTGATGGTGTCCTTCGCCGCGCCCGGCGGCTCGGTCGGCGCGCACGTCGACCAGTACGACGTGTTCCTGCTGCAGGGGCGGGGCCACCGGCGCTGGCAGGTCGATGCGTCGGAAGCCCTCGGCCGCGGCACGCCGCCGGCAGCGTTCCGCGACGACGTCGAACTCAAGCTGCTGCGCGCGTTCCACCCCACCCACGACTGGGTACTTGCGCCCGGCGACATGCTCTACCTGCCGCCCGGCGTGCCGCACCTCGGCGTCGCCGAGGATGCCTGCCTGACCTTCTCGGTGGGCATGCGCGCGCCGGCCGCGGCCGAACTGCTGGGCGACTTCGCCGACACCCTCGCGGCCGGGGCCGACGAGGCGCTGCGCTACCGCGACCCGGACCTGGTGCCGCCGGGCGACCCGAACGAGATCGACGCGGATGCGATGCGGCGCGTGGTCGAGGCGCTGAACCTGCTGCGCATGAACGATCCCGAGCGCCTCGGCGACTGGTTCGGCCGTTTCATCACCGTCTACCGCAGCGCCGGCCTGGTGGCGCCGGCGCGGGAAGCGCCTTCGCGCATCGAGTTCGAGTGGCAGCTCGGCCAGGGCGCGCGCCTGCTGCGCCACCCGCTCTCGCGCATGGCCTGGCGCAAGGCCGGGCGTGGCGCGCGGCTGTACGTGAGCGGGCGCGACCATGCGCTGCCCGCGAAGGACGCGCGGCTGCTCGCCGCCGCCGGCGACATCGACCAGCGCGCCTACGCCGCGCTCTCCCAGGCCGGACGCGACGTGGTGTTCGAGCTGCTCGGTGAAGGCCACTACCACCTGCCTGGCGCAGAAGAGGAGTGAACATGGCCGCCCCCGCCGCCTTCCGCGTCGAAGAGGTGGACTACGCGCAGGCGCTGCCGGCGCTGCGGGCGGTGCGCGGATCGGTGTTCGGCGGCGAACACGGGCTGCCGGTCGAAGTCGAGCAGGACGCGCTGGATCCGCTCAGCACGCACGTGCTCGCCCGCGCCGCCGGGGGCGAGCCCATCGGCACCGGCCGGCTGACGCCGGAACGGCGGATCGGGCGCATGGCGGTGCTGCCGGCGTGGCGCGGGCGCGGCGTCGGCAGCGCGCTGCTGGAGGCGCTGCTGCATGCGGCGCGCCTGCGCGGCTGGCGCGAGGTCGCGCTGCACGCGCACGGCGAGGCGGTGGCGTTCTACCTCCGCCACGGCTTCACGCCGGCCGGCGAGGCCTTCGTCGAGCACGGCGTCGCCCAGCAGGCGATGGCGCGCCCGCTCGGCCTGCACGCGGTCGAGGACCGCGACGCCGCGCGCGCGGCCACCGCCGCGCTGGTGCGGGCCGCGCGCCGGTACCTGTGGATCTACACCCGCGAGCTCGACCCGGGGCTGTTCGACGCCCCCGATGTGCTCGACGCCCTGCGCCGCTTCGCCACCGGCGGCCACGGCGGCGAGGTCCGGATCCTGCTGCAGGACGCGGCCGCCCCGCAACGCGCGCACGCGCCCCTGCTGGGACTCGCGCAGCGGCTGCCGAGCGTGTTCCTGTTCCGCGAGGTGGCCGATCCGGTCGATCGCGCCTATCCGTCCGCATTCGTCGCCAACGACGCCGGCGGCTTCTACTTCCGCGCGCTCGGCCACCGCTTCGACGGCGAGGCGGACCTGCACGCCCCCGGGCGGGCGCGCCAGCTGCGCCTGCAGTTCGAGGCCGTCTGGGAACGCGCCCGGCCGGTCGGCGAGTACCGGGCGCTCGGCATCTGAGCGGCATGATGCAGTGCGGCAAGCGGTCCGGCTATAATTCCGGGCCTTTCGTGCGGCTCGGTGCGGAAGTCGTTTTTTCCCCGCCGATCAGCAGTTTGGAACGCGCCACCCGCCCTCCTTTCGAGCTTCTGAGCCCATTGTGGACAGTCTCCTGAAGCAGTTTTCCCGCACCTCGCAGCTCGGCGCCAACGCCGCCTACCTCGAGGCGCTGTACGAGCAGTACCTGGTGGCGCCCGACAGCGTCGGGCCGCAGTGGAAGCGGTACTTCGACGAGCTGAAGGGCCGCGAGGCGGGCGATGTCCCGCACTCGGCGGTGATGGCGCAGGTCGCCGCCGCGGGCCGCCAGGCGACGCGCGGCGCGGTCGCCGCGGCCGGCACCGGCGACGCGCGCGAACGCGCGGTCGGCAAGCTGATCACCGCCTACCGTTCGCGCGGGCACCTGGGCGCCAACCTCGATCCGCTGGGCATGGCGCCCAAGCCGGACGCGCCGGACCTGACCCTCGGCTTCCACGGCCTGTCCGATGCCGACCTGTCGGCGGAGTTCAGCACCGGCGGCGTCGCCGGCCGCGAGCGCATGAAGCTCGCCGAGCTGGTGAGCGTGCTCAAGGCGACCTACACCGGTTCGATCGGCGCCGAGTTCATGCACATCGCCGACGCCGCCCAGCGCCGCTGGATGTACGAGCGGCTGGAGCAGGCGGCCGGCAACTACGGCCTGTCGAAGGAAGACAAGCTGCGCATCCTCGAGCGCCTGACCGCGGCCGAGGGGCTGGAGCGCTACCTGCACACCAAGTACGTCGGCCAGAAGCGCTTCTCGCTGGAAGGCGGCGACAGCCTGATCCCGAGGCTGGACACGCTGATCCGCCGCGGCGGCGCCGACGGGGTCAAGGACGTGGTGATGGGCATGGCCCACCGCGGCCGCCTCAACGTGCTGGTCAACATCCTCGGCAAGCCGCCGCGCAAGCTGTTCGACGAGTTCGAGGGCAAGTTCGAGCACGCCCATGCCGACGGCCGCGCCCACACCGGCGACGTCAAGTACCACATGGGCTTCTCGGCCGACGTGAGCACGCCGGGCGGCCCGGTGCACCTCGCGCTGGCGTTCAATCCGTCGCACCTGGAGATCGTCGACCCGGTGGTCGCCGGCAGCGTGCGCTCGCGCCAGCACCGCCGCGGCGACGCCGAGCGCAAGGTGGTGCTGCCGGTGCTGATGCACGGCGACGCCGCCTTCGCCGGCCAGGGCGTGGTGATGGAACTGTTCCAGATGTCGCAGGCGCGCGGCTTCAAGATCGGCGGCAGCCTGCACATCGTGATCAACAACCAGGTCGGCTTTACCACGTCGAACCCGCAGGACGCGCGCTCGACCATGTACTGCACCGACCTGGCCAAGATGGTCAATGCGCCGGTGTTCCACGTGAACGGCGACGACCCCGAGGCGGTGATCGAAGTCACCCGCCTGGCCTACGAATTCCGCAAGCAGTTCCGCAAGGACGTGGTGATCGACCTGGTGTGCTACCGCCGCCACGGCCACAACGAGG
>JBQCFN010000258.1:0-10749 GCA_051959035.1 Lysobacteraceae bacterium
CTTGAGCGCGGCGATGTAGCGGTCGTCGCGGTACTCCTCGTGGCGCGCCTCGGCTGCGTTCTTGCGTTCTGCCAGTTCAATGCCGTCGATCACCACGCCCGCCCACTGCTTCTCGTCGCCGAGGTTGAAGTTCTCGATCTCCAGGCCGGCGGGCAGCAGGTCGGTGACCAGCGCGTCGGGCATGTCCTTGGCGGCTTCGATGGCCAGGGCGACGACCAGCGCGTCGCCTTCGTGCAGCGTGCCGCCGTCCCACGGATTGCCGTCGGTCGTGTAATAGCGGCGCGTGACCTTGACCACCGACGCGTCGGCGGCGGGTGCAGTGCGCGGCACGCCGGCGACTTCGAGGCTGGCGTATAGCGGCGGCGTGCCTTGCGGCTCGAAGCGCACGCCCTGCGCGAGCTCGGCCGCGCCGAAACGCTTGCCGAGCAGCCGCGCGGGGCCGGCATCGGTCGTCTGGCCGCCGATCGTCCAGCGCCCCGACACCTGCTTGCCTTTCTCCGCCGCCAGCGCCTTGCCCAGGCGGGCGAGCGCGACCTGCTCCTGCGTGCTCAGCCACAGCCAGCCGCTGTCGCGGCGCGCGTCGAGTTCGCGGCCGAGCGCGACCGCGCGCGCGTCCCAGGCCGGCGTCGCCACCCCGCGCTCATGCACCAACGCGAGCATCAGCGCGTCGTCGCGCACGCGGCTGCCGTAGTCCCAGAGGTATTCGGGCCGTGCGTCCGGATCGCGCGCGAAGCCTTCCACCAGCGCCTTGCGGCCGCGCGCGGCGTCGCCCTGCAGCGTCAGCGCGAGGCCCAGCCGCACCAGCGGCAGCCCGGTGAGGCTGTGCTTCCTGTCGTTGTCGTACAGCGCGCGCAGCGTGCCGAGCGGGGCGCGGTTGACCCGCGCGAGCACGTAGCCGGCGTAGGCCTGGTACGCGAACTTGAGGTGCTCGCGGCGGTCGCGGCCGAAGAAGGCCTGGCCGCCGGACAGCAGGTCGTCGCTGAGCGCCTTCAGGGCCTTCTGCAGCACCGCGTCCGGCACGGCGAAGCCGGCGTCGCGCGCGTCGAGCAGGAATTCGGCGACGTAGGGGGTGATCGACGGATCGACGTAGTCGTCGTCGCCCCACATCGAGAAATGGCCGGTCGCGATCTGCATGCCGGCCAGGCGACCGAAGGTGCGTTCCATGCGGTTGCGCCGCTCCTTCGGGTCCAGCGGCGGCACCCCGAGCATGCGCGCGGTGGCGTCGTCGAGCACCAGCGTCGCGTAGCCCTTGCTGGTGGTCTGCTCGACGCAGCCGTAGGGATAGTCGAGCGCGCCCCGCAGCGCGGCGGCGAACGGGATCGGCGGCAGCGCGCCAACCGTCATCTGCGCGGTGACCGAATCGGCCATCAGGCCGTCGGCAAGCGCGGGGTCGAAGCGCAGCGGGCCCGGCTTGTCGAGCACCTGCGTCCGCGCGCGCACCACCTGCGGCCACGCCGGCCGCACCGGCAGGTCGTAACGGCGGTCGACGTGGAATCCATTCCCGTCCACGCGCACGCGCACCTTCGCCACGCCGTAGCCTTCGCGGGCGGTGACCGGGAAGGTGTAGGTGGCCTTGGCGTCGGTCGCGAGCGTCGCCTTGCGCGCGCCGTCGGCGAGCGCCAGCGGCCCCTCGCCCTCCACCCTGACCTGGAAGGCGCCGGGCTTGCCGGTGAAGTTCTGCACGTCGAGGGTGACGCTGCTGCGGTCGCCCGGCGCCAGCACGCGCGGCAGGCTGGCTTCGGCGAGGATCGGCGCACGCACCACCGTCTCGCGCGACTGGCTGCCGTAGCGGCCGCCGGCGAACACCAGCGCCGAGATCCGCAGCGTGCCGTTGAAGTCCGGCACGCGCAGCGCGATGCGCGCGTTGCCGCGTGCGTCGAGCTTCACCGGGCCGGCGAACAGGTCGACGGTTTCCACGTGCGCGGTGGGCCGGCGGGCCTGCGGCAGGGCTTCCAGCGCCATGTCGCCACCGAAGCGGATTTTCGCGGTGCCGCCCTCGAAGCTTTCGATCACCCGGCCGTAGACGTCGTACGCGTCCACGCCGAGCCGACGCTGGGCGAAGAAGTGCGCGGCCGCGTCGGGCACCGGGAAGCGGGTGATGTTGAGGATGCCGACGTCCACCGCCGACACCGCGACCCATGCGTCCTGCCCCGCCAGCGCGGGCGCGCTGACCGCCACCGGCAGGTCCTGCTCCGGCCGCATCGACGCGGGCGCGGACACGCCGACCGCGACCGTGCGCTCGCGCCGGTCCATCGGCACGTGGGCGATGCCGACCGCGCGCGCCGGCGTCACCTTGCTCTCCGCGCTGCCGCCGCGGAACACCAGCGCGGTGACGTAGACGTCGTGGCGCTCCCACTCCTTCGTCACCGGGATCTCGAAGGTGCTGCCCGGCTTGACGTCCACGTCCTGCACGTACAGCAGGTGGTCGCTTTCCACCAGCAGCATGCCGCGGCCGGCGTGCGGCGGCGTCAGCGTGACCTTGAGCGTGTCGCCGGCGCGGTAGCCGGTCCTGTCGAGGGCCAGCTTGACCTTGTCCGGGCGCGCGTCGAGGCCGCGGTTCTCGTCGTCCCAGCTCCAGCCGGCGACGAAGGGATAGCGCGTCGTCAGCCGGGTGGCGGGATCGTAGATGTCGATGCGGTAGTCGCCCCACTCCACCGGCACGTTAAAGCGCGTCGCGGTGGCGCCGACCGCGAGCGTGCGCGTCTCGACGTTCTCGAAGCGGCTGGTGTAGTCGTAGCCCCAGCCGGTGTCGTCGTCGTAGTTCCAGTGGTAGTCGCGGTGCTCGCGCACCAGGGTCATCTTCAGGCCCGTGGCGGGGCGCGGGCGTCCCGCGACGTCCACCCGCACGACCTCGAAGCCGGCGCTGGCGTTCGCGTCCGTCCCGTCCTTGTCATCGAACAGCGGGCGGATGCCGACCAGCGCGTCGGCCGGCCACAGCACGCGCTTGAGGCTGCGGTTGACGCTGCGGCCGCCGGTTTCGTACACGCTGCCGGTGACGATGGCGGCGATGGTGCTGGCCGGCTTCGCCTCGGCGGGCAGCGGGATGTCCTGCTGCAGCCTGCCGTCGGCGCCGAGCGTGGTGTCGACGACGTCCTTCGCTTCCTTCGGCAGGCTGAGCGTGGGATCGCCGAAGAAGAAGCCCGGCAGCTGCTCCAGCGGGTGCTGCTCGACCGCGACCGCGAGCTTCGCGGTGAAGCGGTTCTGCGCCGCCGGCGCGCCATACAGGTAGGCGGCATCGACCCGCAGGCGCAGCGGCTCGCCGGGGCGCAGCACGTCCTGGGCGGCGAGGTCGAGCTTCATGCGCTCGGGCAGGAATTCCTCGACCCGCAGGGTCATGCCCTGCACGGCCTCCCGGCTCGCCGGATCGGTGCGGAACTCGACGCGCCAGCGGCCCGTCGGCGCGTCGGCGGGGATCAGCTGCGCCGCCCGCACGTAACCCTGCGTGTCCGGCTGCAGTCGCGTCTCGATGAAGGTCTTGCCGTCTGGCTGGATGAAGCGCACGAACACCGGCTGCAGGGGCTTGCCGCCGACGGTCGCGAGCGGCTGGCCGTCCTGGTCGCGCAGCAGCGCGGAAATGCGCGCGGTCTCGCCCGGGCGGTACAGGTCGCGGCCCGACCAGGCGAACACGTCGAACCACGCCTGCTCGCGCCCGGCGACCGCGAACTCCGACAGGTCCAGTGCCGGCTGGTTGAAGGGCAGCATCGACACGTCGCCGCCCTTCGCCGCGACCAGCACGTGGCCGGCGTCGAGCTTGTAGTTCAGCAGCGCGTTGCCGTAGCGGTCGGTGGTGCCCTTGAGGATCGGCTCGCCGCGCGCGTCGAGCACCTTCAGCTCGACCAAGTTCACCTCGTCGCCCGACTCCAGCGAGGCGACGTGCACGAACAGGCGGGCCTTGTAGGCGCGGGCGTGCAGGCCGAGGTCGCTGACGGTGAAGAAAGTGGTCTCGAAGTCGTCCTTGAAATGGCCGGCGCGCTTCATCACCGCGAAGTACAGGCCCGGCTTCTGCAGTTCGGCGATGTCCTGCAGTGGCAGGTAGGTGAGCACGCGCTCGTTGGTCTTGCCGCCGAGCACGAAGCGGTTGACGTAGACCGGGTCGGCCATCTCCGACAGCGGCTTGCGCCCGTCCCATTCGGCGTCCAGGTCCCAGCCGCCGCGGCGGCCGGCGCGCTGGAACTCGGCGAAGAAGCGCGGCAGCTCCTTGTCGCGGATGCGCAGGAACTCGACGTCGACCTCGGGCACGTTGATCGACACCACCGGCAGGCCGCGACTGTCGCGCGCCGGCAGCACGCTCCCCTGCGAGGCGAAACCGACCACCGGGTCGAGCGGGCCGGTGTGCACCGCGCGGCGCACTTCCTGGCCAAGCTTCTCGCCGCTGGCCGCGGTCAGGCCCGGGCGCAGGATGACGGTGTAGTCCTTGTTCGCCTCGACGTGCGGATAGCGCAGGATGCGCGGATCCTTGCGGTCGAGCACCCAGCCGCCCTTGACCGGCGCGCCGTTGGCGTCGACCACCGCGGCGAGGGCGTCGAAGTCCTGGATGCCGACCAGCGGCCGGCTGAACTCGAGCACCAGCGCGACCGCCTCGCCGTCCTTCTGGTCGGGATAGGCGGCGGCCAGGCCGAAGCCCTGGACCGCGTCGCGCTTGACCTTGATCGCCTCGCCGCTGACCGGCGGGCGCTGGCCGTGGCTGTCCTGCTTGCAGCCGATGAGCGCGGTTGCGACGAACAGCACGACGGCAAGCCCGCGCAGCAGGCTTGCGGCGGCCCTTTCCCTGGACGGCTCGCGACGCATGATGGGATTCCCCGTGGCAGCGTGGCGAGTATAGGGCGGCGGTCGCGTTTCGGGCCGGGGGCGGACGCAACAGCCCCAAGGTCGTGCGCTGCCGGTAGCCAGCCGGCCCAATGCGCAACGGGCGGCCCGAGGGCCGCCCGCGGGCGGACTGATCCGGTCGCGGCCCGCGCAGAATGGGCCGCCGGGACCGGGCGCGGGGGTCAGGCCTCCGGCGCCGGCGTCTCCATGCCCATCTCGCCGGTGCCGGCGGTCTCGGCGTCGTCCTCCAGCGAGGCGTCCACGCGCTCGATGCCCTGCAGCTTCTCGTCCTCGGCCAGGCGCATCAGGGTCACGCCCTGGGTGTTGCGGCCGACCTGCGCGATTTCCGAAGCGCGCGTGCGCACCAGGGTGCCGCCGTCGGAGATCAGCAGGACCTCGTGGTGGTCGCTGAGCTGGATCGCGCCGACCAGCTGGCCGTTGCGCGCGGTGGTCTGCAGCGCGATCACGCCCTGGGTGCCGCGGCCCTTCCTGGGGTAGTCGGCGACCGGCGTGCGCTTGCCGTAGCCGCGCTCGCTGGCGGTCAGGATGTCGCCCTCGCCTTCCAGCACCACCAGGCTGCGCACCTCCTCGCCCTCGGCCAGCTTCATGCCGCGCACGCCGGTGGCCGTGCGGCCCATCGGGCGCACGGTGTTGCCGGCGAAGCGCACGGCCTTGCCGTTGCTGGCGAACAGCATGATGTCGCGGGTGCCGTCGGACAGCGCGACGCCGACCAGCGCGTCGCCGTCCTCCAGGTTGATCGCGATCTTGCCCCGCGCGAGGCGGAAGGCGTACTCGGTGAGCGGGGTCTTCTTGACCGTGCCCTTGCGGGTGGCGAAGAACACGAAGCAGTCCTCGCTGTACTCGCGCACCGGCAGCACCGCCTGCACCTGCTCGCCGGCCTCCAGCGGGATCCAGTTGACGATCGGGCGGCCGCGCGCGTTCGGGCCGGCTTCCGGCAGCTGGTACACCGGCAGCCAGAACACGCGGCCGGCGCTGGTGAAGGTCAGCAGGGTGTCGTGGGTGTTGACCAGCCACAGCTGGTCGATGAAATCCTCTTCCTTGGTCGCCGCCGCGCTGCGGCCGCGGCCGCCGCGGCGCTGCGCGCGGTAGGCGCTGACCGGCTGGCGCTTGGCGTAGCCGGCGTGCGAGAGCGTCACCACCACGTCTTCCGGCGCGATCAGGTCGAGGATGTCGAGGTCCTCCTCGCTGTGGCGGATCTCGCTGCGGCGCGCGTCGCCGAACTCTTCCTTGAGGTTGGCCAGCTCGGTGCGGATGACGTCCATCAGCACGTCGGGGTTCTCGAGGATGCGGATCAGCCCGGCGATGGTCTCCAGCAGCTGGCGGTATTCCTCGGTCAGCTTCTCCTGCTCCAGCCCGGTCAGGCGGTGCAGGCGCATCTCGAGGATCTGCTGCGCCTGGGTCTCGGTCAGCTGGTAGCGCCCGTCGACCAGGCCGACGCCCTGCGGGAGGTCCTCCGGTCGCGAGGCTTCCGCGCCGGCGGCTTCCAGCAGCGTGCCGACCAGGCCCGGCGCCCACGTGCGGGCGAGCATGCGGTCGCGCGCCTCGTTCGGGTTGGCCGAAGTCTTGATCAGCTCGATCATCTCGTCGATGTTGGCGAGCGCGACGGTCAGGCCTTCGAGCACGTGGGCGCGCTGGCGCGCCTTGCGCAGTTCGAAGATCGTCCTGCGGGTCACCACCTCGCGGCGGTGGCGCACGAACGCTTCCAGCATCTGCTTGAGGTTGAGCAGCTGCGGGCGGCCGTCGACCAGCGCGACCATGTTGATGCCGAACACCGACTCCATCGGCGTCTGCGAGTAGAGGTTGTTGAGCACGACCTCGGCCGACTCGCCGCGCTTGACCTCGATGTAGATGCGCATGCCGTCCTTGTCGGACTCGTCGCGCAGCTCGCTGATGCCCTCGAGCTTCTTCTCCTTGACCAGCTCGGCGATCTTCTCGATCAGCCGCGCCTTGTTGACCATGTACGGGATCTCGGTGACGACGATCGCCTCGCGGCCGTTGTCCTCGTTGACCTCGATGTCGGCCTTGGCGCGCATGCGCACGCGGCCGCGGCCGCCGTGGTACGCGGCGCGGATGCCGGCGGTGCCGTTGATGATGCCCGCGGTCGGGAAGTCCGGGCCCGGGATGTATTCCATCAGGCCGTCGATATCGATCGCGGGATCGTCGATCAGCGCGATGGTCGCGTCGACGACTTCACGCAGGTTGTGCGGCGGGATGTTGGTCGCCATGCCGACCGCGATGCCGGCCGCGCCGTTGACGAGCAGGTTCGGCACCCGCGCCGGCATCACCGTCGGCTCGAGTTCCTTCTCGTCGTAGTTGGGCTGGAAGTCGACGGTTTCCTTGTCGATGTCGGCCAGCAGCTCGTGGGCCAGGCGCGACATGCGCGCCTCGGTGTAGCGCATCGCCGCCGGCGCGTCGCCGTCGATCGAGCCGAAGTTGCCCTGCCCGTCCACCAGCAGGTAGCGCAGCGAGAACGGCTGCGCCATGCGCACCAGGGTGTCGTACACCGCGGTGTCGCCGTGCGGGTGGTACTTGCCGATCACGTCGCCGACGATGCGGGCGGACTTGTAGTACGGCTTGTTGGCGTGGGCGCCGAGCTCGTTCATCGCTAACAGCACGCGACGGTGCACCGGCTTGAGGCCGTCGCGGACGTCGGGGAGCGCGCGCCCCACGATCACGCTCATGGCGTAATCGAGGTAGCTGCGGCGCATCTCGTCCTCGAGGTTGACCGGGATGATTTCCTTGGCGAGCTCGGCCATCTGGCTTCCTGGTGGTGCGGGAACGTGCGGGATTTCGGGGCCACGGACCGGCCGCGGGCGCGAGGTCCGCGAAGCCGGGAAAGGTGGGAGTGACCGACGTGAAATTGTACCACGGGCGGGGCCGTTTCCGGCACCCGATTCCCGCGTGGAAACAAGGGCTTAGGCGGCGCCGAGGGCGTTCACGCGCGGGCGCCGGCGGCGGCGCCGAAGGCGGCCCGCATCCGGGCCGCGTCCGGGCGCTCGATCACGCCCCGTTCGGTCACGATCGCGTCGATCAGCTCGTGCGGGGTGACGTCGAACACCGGGTTCCACGCGGCGATGCCCTCGGCCACCGTGCGGCTGCCGCCGACCGCGTGCAGCTCGCCCGGATCACGCTCCTCGATGTGGATCGCGTCGCCGGACGGCGTGTCCATGTCCACCGTCGACGACGGCGCCACCACCATGAACTTGACCCCGTGGTGGCGGGCGGCGATCGCCAGCTGGTAGGTGCCGATCTTGTTGGCAGTGTCGCCGTTGGCGCAGATGCGGTCGGCGCCGACCACCACCCACTGCACCCGCCCGGTCTTCATCAGGTGCGAGGCGGCGGCGTCGGCGATCAGGGTCGCGTCGATGCCGTCCTGCTGCAGCTCCCACACCGTCAGGCGCGCGCCCTGCAGCCAGGGCCGGGTTTCGCCAGCGAACACCTGGTCGATGCGCCCTTGCGCGACGCCGGCGCGGATGACCCCGAGCGCGGTGCCGAAGCCCGCCGTGGCCAGCGAGCCGGTGTTGCAATGGGTGAGCACGCCGCTGCCCGGCGCGATGAGCGCGGCGCCGAGCGCGCCCATGCGGCGGTTGGCGGCGAGGTCCTCGCTGTCGATCGCGGCCGCCTCGCGCTCCCGCGCCGCGCGCCAGTCCGCGCCGGCGCGCGCGAGCGCGGCGCGCATGCGCGCCAGCGCCCAGGCGAGGTTGACCGCGGTCGGTCGGGCGGCGCCGAGGCGGGCGAGCGCGGGTTCGAGCTTCGCCGCCGCGTCCTGCGCGCTCGAGGCCTCGATCGCGCGCTCCGCGAGCACCACGCCCCAGGCGGCCGCGATGCCGATCGCCGGCGCGCCACGCACGGCGAGCGCGCGGATGGCCCCGGCGACGTCGTCGCTGCTGTCGCAGCGCAGGTACTCGACCGTGAACGGAAGCTTGCGCTGGTCGAGCAGTTCCAGCGCCTCGCCGGTCCAGCGGATGGGGCGGATGCGGTCGTAGCGCGCGTAGTCGATGGCGTCGGTCATCCGCCCAGTTTAGCGGGCGTGCCTCAACCGATCGTCACCACACCGAGAAGTCGCCGCGGCAGCCCGCCGTCACCCACAGGCCGCGCGGGTCCCAGCCCCAGGTCTGGCCCTGGATGCAGCGCGTGTTGGAAATCTGCCGCTGCAGCGCGGCCCGCCGCACCGGCGTGTCGCAGCGATGCGGGCGGCCATCGTTGGATTCGCAGCGGACCGTGCGCGGCGCTCCGCCCGGATATCCGCCATAGCCGCCGCCGTCGGCGCCACCGCCCGTGCGGAACTCCGCGCGGCAGCCACGGTTGACCCAGACGCCACGCGCGTCCCAGCCCCAGGTCTGGCCGTGGATGCAGGCGGTGTCGGACAGCTGGCGCACCAGTGCCATGCCACCGCGGGTGTCGGCCGGGCAACTGCGGAAATGGCCGTCGGTGGATTCGCAGCGCACCAGCTGGCCGTAGCCGCCCGGGGCGCCGTCACCGCCGCCGTAGCCGCCACCGCTGGCGAAGTCCGCACGGCAGCCGTTGCCCACCCACACGCCGCCGCGGTCGTAACCCCAGGTGCGGTCGCGCACGCAGGCCGAATCCGACAGCTGCCGCACCAGCTGCACGCCGCGCGAGGTGTCCATCGGGCAATGCCGGGTGCGCCCGTCGTTGGATTCGCAGCGCACCTGCTGCGCACCGCCAGCGTACGAGCCGCCATACCCGCCATACGGGTCGTCGCCTGGCCCGCCATATCCGTAAGGGCCGCCGGTCACGCAACCGGAAAGCCCCGCCGCCACCAGCACCGACCACAGGAGCGCGCGCATGGGAACCTCCTTATCGTCCGCCTGGCGAATGTGGGTCCATGCGCATGAATGGCGGCCGAAAGCCGGTTGCCTGGCGGACGGGCGGCATGCGCGGTTCAGAACCCGGTCATGCTCGGGCGAAGTCGAATGCGAGCACGTCGGCGATGCGGTCGGTGCCGAGCATGGCCATCAGCAGGCGATCCACGCCCAGCGCCACGCCGGCGCAGGCCGGCAGGCCGTGCGCCAGCGCGGAGAGCAGCGCCTCGTCGACCGGTGGCGCCGGCTGGCCACGTTCGCGCCGCACCCGCTCGTCGCGCTCGAATCGCGCACGCTGCTCCGTCGCGTCGCGCAGCTCGTGGTAGCCGTTGGCGAGCTCGAGCGGACCGAGGTAGAGCTCGAAGCGCTCGGCGACCGGCGGATCGCCATCGCGGACGCGCGCCAGCGCCGATTGCGTGGCCGGATAGTCGTACACCGCGAGCAGCTGGTCGGCGGGAAAGGCCGGCTGCAGGCGGTGCGTCATCAGCAGGTCAAGCCAGTCGTCGCGGGTGAGGCCGCGCGGATCGATCACCCCCTCGCCCAGCGCCGCGCGCAGCGCGTCGTCGCCGGCGGTCATCGGATCGATGCCGAGCGCGCCGCGATACAGCTCGCGGTAGCTGGCCACGACCAGGCGCGCGTCGCGGCCGACCAGCGCCAGCGCCTCGCGCACCAGTTGCGCGGTTTCCCCGATCAGCGCGTGGTGGTCGAGGCCGCAACGGTACCACTCGAGCATGGTGAACTCGGGGTTGTGGCGGCCGCCGGCCTCGCCGTCGCGGAACACGCGGCCCAGCTCGTAGCAGTCGCCGATGCCGGCCGCCAGCAGGCGCTTGAGGGCGAACTCCGGCGAGGTGCGCAGCCAGCGCTTGCGCGGCGCGCCGTCGGTCCTGCCCGAGAACTCGAGGTGGAACGAGGCGATGTTGGGTTCGGTGTTGCCCGCGCGCGACAGCACCGGCGTCTCGACCTCGAGCACGCCGCGTGCGTCGAAGAACGCGCGCGCCAGCCGGTTGAAGCGGGCGCGCAGCACGAGCGCTTCGCGCGATGCGGCCGGTTGCCAGCCGCTCATGGCGTCCCGGCGTGTTGCGCGAGGAACGCCAGCAGC
>JBQCFN010000259.1:0-2823 GCA_051959035.1 Lysobacteraceae bacterium
CCGGCGCCGGCCTGGCGGCGCCGGCGCCACCAGCTGCGCAGCGCCATCGGCGCCAGCCGCAGGCTGGTCAGCGCGTAGATCACGCGGAAGATGCGCAGCCGCCACAGCACCGGGCGCGCATCGAACACGTCGCCCGCGAGCATCGACACCACCGCTTCCTCCACCCGCAGCAGGTTGCGCGGGTTGGCGAACAGGTGCTTCATCGTCGGCGAGGTGAAGCGGTAGATGAACCACTTGAACTCGTCCAGGCCGGCGTCGAGGCGGCGCTGCAGCGCGCGCAGCAGCGCACCCTCGCGCGCCGGTTCGCGCAGCGCGGCGTCGACCGCATCGGCGCCGCGCTCGGCGCTGTTCATGGCGAGGAACACGCCCGAGGAGAACATCGGGTCGACGAACGAATACGCATCGCCGAGCAGCAGCCAGCCCGGCCCGTGCATGCGCGTGCACTCGTAGGCGTAGTTGCCGGTGGCGTGCACCGGCGCGACCCGGCGCGCGTGGCGCATGCGCGCCGCCACCTCGGGCACCGCCTCCAGGGTGCGCTGCAGGAAGCCCTCGCTGTCGCCCTGGCGCTGCCGCAGGTAGTCGGGCGAGCACACCGCGCCGACGCTGGTCACGTCGTCGCGCAGCGGGATCAGCCAGATCCAGCCGTGCTCGTGCCGGCAGATGGTGACGTTGCCGGCGTCGTCGCCCGCGCGGCGGACCACCCCGGCGTAATGGCTGAAGATCGCCGCCGAGCCGTGGCGCGGGTTCCTGCGCTTGAGCTTGAGCTGCGCGCCGAGCAGGGTATCGCGGCCGCTGGCGTCGAGCAGGAAGCGCATGCGCACCGCCAGCGCGCGGCCTGCCTCGTCGCGCGCGTGCGCCACCACCGGCCGGCCGGAGGCGTCGAACTCGACCGACTCGACCTTGGTCCCCTCGCGCGCGTCCACGCCCTCGCCACGCGCGTGTTCGAACAGCAGCTGGTCGAACTCCTCGCGCTTGACCTGGAAGGCGTGGCCGGCGCCCGGGCGCAGGGTGCGGTCGAAGCGGAACACGTTGTAGTCGCGGCCTTCGACCGGGAAGTCGGCGCCGAGCTTCATCACCCCGATCGCCCTGACCTGTTCGAACACGCCCAGTCGCTCGAGGATGGGCATGTTCATCGGCAGCAGCGACTCGCCGATGTGGAAGCGCGGGTGGCGCGCCTTCTCCAGCAGCAGCACCTTCCAGCCGCGCCGCGCCAGCAGGGTGGCCGCGGTCGATCCGGCCGGCCCGCCGCCGACCACCAGCACGTCGGCGTCGAGGATGTCCGGTGCGGAATCGGGCGCGGCGGCTGGGGTCATGCTGAACGGGTGCCTGGTCGGCAAAGGCGGCGTGCATGATAGCCGCCGCGACGCGCCGAGTTGCGCGCGGCGTCGCGATGCCGGATCGTTGCCGCCTCCGCCCACCCTGCTCCGGAAGCCCGATGTCCCCGCAGACCGACGCCGAAAGCGAACTCGCCCAGCTGCTCGTCGAGAGCCTCAACCTCGAGGACGTGGCGCCGGAGGCGATCGATCCGGAGGCGCCGCTGTTCAACGCCGGGCTGGGGCTGGATTCGATCGACGCGCTCGAACTCGCCCTCGCCATCAGCAAGCGCTACGGCTTCCAGCTGCGCTCGGACAACGACGAGAACCGCCGCATCTTCGCTTCGCTGCGCGCGCTCTCGGCGCATGTCCAGCAGCATCGCACCGCCTGACGCCGCCGCCATGGCCGCGCACCGCGCCGCCCTGCTGCGGGTGGCGCTGGTCGCCGGCTACTTCGTGCTCGCGCACGCCGCCGGGGTGCGCCACGACCCGCGCCTGGCCGCGCTGGCCAGCGGCGACATCGTCGTGATCGTGCTGCTGTCGCCGCTGCTCGCCGGGCGCGCCTGGGCCTGGGGCGCGTGCGCCGCGTGCGGCCTGGGGCTGGCCTGGCTGGCGCGCGGCGCGCACGCCTTCGTGCCGCTGCTGCTGGTGCCGGTGGCGATCCTGGCGCTGGTCGGCTGGAGCTTCGGGCGCACGCTGCGGCGCGGGCGGGTGCCGCTGATCACCCGCATCGTCGCGGCGATGGACGGCATGCCGCCGGCGCAGCTCGCGCCCGACCTGCGCGCCTACACGCGCCGCCTGACCCTCGGCTGGGCGCTGCTGCTCGGCAGCCTCGCCGTGCTCAACCTCGCGCTGGCCGCGCTGGCGGTGCCCGACGGCCTGCTCGCCGCGTGCGGCGTGGCCTCGCCGCTGCCGGTCACCCAGGCGCAGTGGTCGTGGAGCGCCAACGTCGGCAACTACGGGCTGATCGCCGCCTTCATGCTGGTCGAGTTCCGCCTGCGCCAGCGCCGCTTCCCCGGGCGCTACACCAGCTTCCTGCAGTTCCTCCGGCGCATGGCCAGGCTGGGCCCGGCGTTCTGGGCCGACGCGTTCCGCTGAGCGGTCGGCGCGGCGCCGGCTTGCGCGGGCGCCGGCCGGCCCGCATCCTGCGCGCCTGCAAGGGGCCTGGCTGTCCGGCTGTCACATGCGCTTTTCGATTCCGTCCGACCATCCCAGCCTGCCCGGGCACTTCCCCGGCCGGCCGGTGGTGCCCGGCGTGGTCGTGCTCGACCACGTCGTCGCCGCCATCGAGGCCGCGCACGGCGCGCTGCCGCCGCTGCGCCTGCCTCAGGTGAAGTTCGTGCAGCCGCTGCTGCCGGGCGAGGAGGCGGACATCGTGCTCGACGCCCAGCCCGGCGCGCGCCGCTGGCGCTTCCGCGTGCTGCGCGGTGAAGCGCTGGTGGCCAGCGGCGAAGTGGCCGCCGGCGAGGTGGCCGCATGAGCCACTGGAAGCAGCGTCCCGAGGGCGGCG
>JBQCFN010000260.1:0-6185 GCA_051959035.1 Lysobacteraceae bacterium
GTAGCGCGGCAGGAAGCCGTCGAGCCCGTGCGCGTCGAACTGCGCCAGCGCCGGCAGCCAGTGCGCGAGCAGCGCGGCGACCACCCGGTTGCGCGACACCGCGTCGCCGGCCAGCGTCGCGAGATCGGTCCACGGCTGGCCGATGGCCGCCGCATGCGTGGCGGGCATGCGCACGTTCAGGCCGAGCCCGATCACCGCGCGCACCGGGCCGGCGTGCTCGCCGCCGCCTTCGACCAGCAGGCCGCCGAGCTTGCGCAGGCCGCCATCGCCGTCGGCCACGACCAGGTCGTTCGGCCACTTCAGCCGCACGCCCGCGAAGCCGAGCGCGTGCAGCGCCTCGGCGGTGGCCACGCCGGCGACCAGGCTCAACCCCGGCAGCCGGGCCAGCCCGCCGCCGAAGCCGCGCGCCAGCGACAGGTAGATGTTGGCCGCCAGCGGCGAAGCCCAGGCGCGGCCGCGGCGGCCGCGGCCTCCGGTCTGGCGCTCGGCCAGCAGCACGCAGGCGCCCTCGGCGGGGGTCGGGCGCTCGAGCAGGCGGGTGTTGGTCGAATCGGTGGTCCAGAGGACCTCCAAGCGCAGCCCGGCGACCAGCGCCGGCGGCAGGGCGGCGCGGATGGCGTCGGCCTCGAGCAGCTCCAGCGGCTGCGCCAGCGCGTAGCCGCGCCCCGGGCGGGCCTCGATGGCGACCCCGGCCGCGCGCAGGGCGTCGATCCGCTTCCACACCGCCGCGCGGGTCTCGCCGGCGGCGGCGAGCGCGTCGCCGCTGGCCGGCCCGGCGATCAGGCGGGCGAGCAGGTCACGCTCGGGCAGGGCAGGCGGCGGAACGGTCGGCATGGTGGCGGCGGCGGACGGGGGCCGTATTGTGCCCTGCCGGTGCAACCCCGCCCGCCCCCGGCGCATCCACGCTATAGTTCGCTGTCGCCGTCCGGCCCCCGGGCCCAGGGATTGCCGCCATGACCCGCCTCGCCTTCTGCCTGCTGCTGCTGTGCCTCGCCGCCGGCGCGCACGCGCGCGACATCCGCATGCACGGGCCCGATGGCGACAGTGGCGGCAGCTGCGCCGACGAGTCGAACGCGCCCATGGCCAGCCTGGTCCCGGCCGCCAAGCCCGCGCAGGACGCGCCGGTGCACCGCGCCGGCAAGCCGAAGGCGCCGACCACGCTGCGCGGCGGCAGCGGCGGCGGCGACGACAGCGGCATGCACGCGCCGCGCTGGCACAGCTTCCTGCCGGGCATGTTCCGCTAAGGGACGCCCCGCCTCCGTGCTGGGCCTGCTGCGCCGGCTGCGCCGGCCGCCCGCCATCGATCCCCTGCTCTGGCAGCGCGTTGTCGCCGCGACCCCGTGGTGCCGCCCGCTCGATCCCGCCCGCCAGCAGCGGCTGCTCGACCTCGCCACCCGTTTCCTCGCGCGCAAGGCGATCACCCCGGTCGGCGAGCTGGAGCTCGACGACTTCCAGCGCCTGCAGCTGGCCGCGCTGTGCTGCCTGCCGCTGCTGGAATTCGGCGCCGAGGGCCTGCGCGGCTGGTCGCAGCTGCTGGTGTATCCGGACGCCTTCCGGGTCGGGCGCAGCCACGTGGACGCCGCCGGCGTGCTGCACGAGTGGGACGACGAGCTGATCGGCGAAGCCTGGGAGCAGGGCCCGGTGATCCTGTCCTGGGCCGACGTCGAGGCCGACCTCGCAGAACCCGGCGCCGGCTTCTGCGTGGCGGTGCACGAGATCGCGCACAAGCTCGACGTGCTGGACGGCGCGCTCGACGGCACGCCGCCGCTGCCGGCCGCATGGCAACGCGCGTGGGCGGCCGACTTCCAGCAGGCCTACGACGCGCTGGCGCGCGACGTCGACCGCGGCCGGCGCACGCTGGTCGACGCGTATGCCGCCGAGGCGCCCGAGGAGTTCTTCGCGGTCTGCAGCGAATACCACTTCAGCGATCCGCGCACGCTGCGGCGCGCGATGCCGAAGGTGGCCGACCACCTGGCGCGCTTCTACGGTCCGCCGCCGCTGGCGTGACGCCACCCGAGCGATGCGCGCGCCTTGCCTGCAGGAGCGGCTGGTCGCCGCGAGCTCTTCATCGTCGTGGTCGCGCACGGTCCAGCCACCAAAAGGGGCCTGCGGCCATCGGCCGCCCCTGCGGGCAGGACGGCGCCGCTACAGGCCGGGGGGCAGCTGCACCTCGAAGCGCGCGCCGCCGAGTTCCTCCGAGCGGCCGACCTCGAGCTCGCCGCGATAACCGCGCACGATGTCCTGCACGATCGCCAGGCCGATGCCGTGGCCCTGCACGCGCTCGTCGCCGCGCACGCCGCGCTGCAGCAGCGCGCCGACCTGGTCGGGCGGGATGCCCGGGCCGTCGTCCTCCACCACCAGCAGCAGGCCGGGCCGGCGCTGGCCGCTGCCCGGGCCGGCCTTCGCGGTCAGCAGCACGCGCGAGGCGGCCCACTTGAAGGCGTTCTCCAGCAGGTTGCCGAGCAGCTCCTGCAGGTCGCCCGGCTCGCCATGGAAGCAGGCCTCCGGATCGATCTCGAACTCGCACAGCACGCCCTTGCGGGCGTAGATCTTCTCCAGCCCACGCACGATCTCCTCGGCATGCTTCTCGATCCGGATCGGCGCGGCGAACAGCTTGTGCCCGCTGGAGGCCGCGCGCGCGAGCTGGTAGCCGACCATCTCGTTCATGCGCCGCAGCTGCATGTCCAGCTCCTCGCGCAGCTCCTGCTCCGGCGCGTGGTTGTCCAAGCGCGCGCGCAGCACGGCGAGCGGGGTCTTCAGCGAATGGGCGAGGTCGGCCAGGGTGTTGCGCTGGCGGTCGAGGTTCTCGCGTTCGCTCTCGATGAGGGCGTTGATGCTCTCGGTGAGCGGCTCCAGCTCGCGCGGGTGCTGCACGCTCATGCGCGCGAGCTGGCCTCGCTGCACGCGCTTGAGCTCGGCGATGACCTGGCGCAGCGGCCACAGGCTCCAGCGCAGCACCAGCGACTGCAGCAGCAGCAACACCAGGCCGGCGCCGCCGAGGTAGCCCCACAGCGCCTGGCGGAACACCCGCACCTGCGCCGGCAAGGTGCTGGCGTCCTCCATCACGTAGATGGTGTACGGGAACTCCGCGTCGGCGCCGCCCTCGGCCCACACCAGGCCGAGGCCGTAGCGGTAGATCTCGCCCGCGTCGCCGTTGGTGCGGGTGATCGGCAGCGGGCCGTCGAAGCGCTCCTGGGTCGGCCGCAGCATGCCGCCTTCCGGCAGCAGCGGGCCCTGCGCCGAGGCGGAGTTCCAGTGGCCGTTGGGCAGCACGACTTCCGCGTACAGGCCGCTGCCGGGCCGCTTGAAGCGCGGATCGGGCGGCGTGTCGGGCACGTACAGGCTGCCGTCGCGCAGGAATTCGATGCCGTCGGCGAAGGCGAGCGCGTCGCTGCGCAGGCGTTCGCGCAGGTTGCTCTCGGCGGTCTGCAGGAAGGCGCGGTCGAGCGCGTAACCGGCCAGCGCGAGGAAGGCGACCAGGCCGAAGCTGGCCGCCCACAGCTGCCGCGACTGCAGCGAGCGCGGGCGCCAGCGGAACAGGGGATCGCGGTCGGCGGCCATCGCGGGAGGATGCCTCAAAGCACCGGCAGGGAGGACCCGCCTTCCCCAAACGACGATGCCGGCCGCGAGGGGCGGGCCGGCATCGGCGGGAAGGCGGTGGTGGTCGCCGCCGGCGTCATCCGCCGCGGCGCGCTATTCCCCGCTCCGCGGGATGGCGAAGCGGTAGCCGCGGCCGCGCACGGTCTCGATCGGCTTGAGCGTGCCGTCCGGGTCGAGCTTCTTGCGCAGGCGGCCGATGAAGACCTCGAGCACGTTGGAGTCCCGGTCGAAGTCCTGCTGGTAGATGTGCTCGGTGAGGTCGGCCTTCGAGACCAGCTCGCCGGCGTGCATCATCAGGTACTCGAGCACCTTGTACTCGTAGCTGGTCAGGTCGACGTTCTGGCCGTTGACGCTCACCGTCTGCGCGGCGAGGTCCAGCATCACCGGCCCGCACTCCAGCGTGGGCTTGCTCCAGCCGGCGGCGCGGCGCACCAGCGCGTTGATGCGCGCCAGCAGCTCCTCGACGTGGAAGGGCTTGACCAGGTAGTCGTCGGCGCCCTGCTTGAGGCCCTCGACCTTGTCCTGCCAGCTCGAGCGCGCGGTCAGGATCAGCACCGGGAACTGCTTGCCCTCGTCGCGCAGCGCGCGGATCAGCTCCATGCCCGACATCTTCGGCAGGCCGAGGTCGATGATGCCGACGTCGAAGGGCACCTCGCGGCCCATGTACAGGCCCTCCTCGCCGTCCTGCGCAGCGTCGACCGCGAAGCCCTCGCGCTTCAGGCGGGCGGCGAGGGTCTCGCGCAGCGGGGCTTCGTCTTCGACGAGCAGGATACGCATCGATCACTCCTGGTCCAGGGCCATCCGGGCCCTCGGCGGGAAGGGTGCCTATTCAGTCGTCGTCGCCGCGTGTAGGTGGATCGCGGCGATCGTGCGCCTGTTTCGGCGGGGCCTGCGGATCGTCCATGTAGACCCGGACGCGGCCGCGCTCGTCGACAATCTTAATCCGGTTGATGTTGCGTCCGTCGAAGGGCACGCGCTCGGCGCTGAGCACCTGCCCGCCGGTGCTGCGCTCGATCCGGCGCACGCTGTCGGACAGCGGATCGGCCTGGCGCGACGGACGCTCGCCGCCGCCCCCGCCCCGCTCGCCGCGCGGTGGACCGGCCCACGCGGCGTTGCCCGCCAGCAGCAGGGCGGACAGCAACAACAACGCGGATGGACGCAGCGACATGACGGCGGAAGGCCTCGGACCCTGGGAGAGGGGCAGATTGTTGGAACGGGGCAGTGAACTCGTCCTTAACTTTTCCCGCGGGGAATTTGCCGGATTCAGGTGGGAAGCCCGTTCCCCGCGCCACCCTCGCCGGCCGGGACCCGGCACGGTCCGCACGCCGCCGCGCCGGCGGCCCGCGCCGGGATGCCATCGCGGGCCGGACGCGGCCCCCGCTCAGAAGATCTCGCCCACGCAGCAGCGCAGCGAGCCGCCGGCGGCCTCGATCGCCGCCAGCGGCACGCCGCGCACCGCGAAGCCGGCTGCGGCCAGCACGGCGCGATGGGCCGGCGCCAGCGCCGCCGCGGCGCGCGCGCTCATCCAGGCCGTGCCGGCCGACAGCGCGATCGCGTTGCCGACGAAGGCCGCGTGCTCCTCCGGCCCGCAGCGCACGACGTGCGGGGCGTACAGCGCGGCGATCGCGTCGGCCACCGCCGGGTCGGCGAAACCGCGCGGGCAGACGATCGTCGCGCGCCCGGCCAGCACCGCCAGCACCACGTTGGCGTGGTATTCGCCGGGCGCGAGGTCGAACAGCAGGGTCGCGCGCAGGCCGAAGGCGTCGTGCAGCAGCCGCGCGCCAGCCTCGTCGCAACGCTCGGACAGGCCGCAGAAGCCGATTCCGCGGGCGCGGTCGACGACCAGCGCGCCGGTCAGCTCGCAGGGATGCGATTGCATCGACAGGTCGATCTCCGCGTAGCCGAGGACATCGCGGAAGAAGCCGCGGATGTCGGCCCGCGCCGCCTCGCGCCGGCGCACCGCGTGGCGCATGCGGCCGACCAGGTAGCGCGGGCCCGCGCCCTGCGCGCCGCGCGCGTCCGGGCGCGCGGTGGCGAACGCGTTGTTGGGGAACACCGCGTCGGGCGTGTCGGCGCTGCCGGCAAAGCACACCGTGGGCAGCACGGCCGACAGCGCGGCTTGCAGCGCACGGTGCTCGCGCAATGCCGCCTCCGCATCGAACGCCGGCGCCGCCGCCATGTAGCGGTTGTCGCTGGCCGACTGCGCGGCCAGCGCGAAGCCCTCGGGCGCGACCAGGAAGACGCCGCGCGCGGTCGCCGGGCCGAAGTCGGGCGCCAGCGTGCTCGCGTGGGACAGGAAGGCGTCGGCGTCGCGGGTGATCACGCGCGGCGCAGCTGCGGTTCGGTGGACGACAGCGCGTGCTCGACCAGCGCCCAGTCCGCGCCCGGCCGGTGCGCGCCCTCGCTGAGCACCTGGCGGAAGGCGCGGCCGCCGCGCTCGCCGGCGAACAGGCCGAGCAGGTGGCGGGTGATGTGCTTGAGCGCGACGCCGCGCGCGAGCTGCGCTTCGACGTAGGGCCGCAACGCCCGCAGCAGCTCGCCGCGCGACTGCAGCACGCCGCTGAAGGGCGGGCCACCGAACCAGG
>JBQCFN010000261.1:0-2696 GCA_051959035.1 Lysobacteraceae bacterium
CCAACATGCCGCCGGCGCCGCTCAAGATCATGATGAACGTCGCCAACCCGGACCGCGCCTTCGACTTCGGCCAGCTGCCGAACGCCGGCATCGGCCTCGCCCGGCTGGAGATGATCATCGCCTCGCACATCGGCGTGCACCCCAAGGCGCTGCTGGAATACGACAGGCAGGACGCCGAGACCAGGAAGAAGATCGACGCCAAGATCGCCGGCTACGCCAGCCCGGTCGATTTCTACGTCGACCGCCTCGCCGAGGGCATCGCGACCATCACCGCGTCGGTCGCGCCGAACCCGGTGATCGTGCGCCTGTCGGACTTCAAGTCGAACGAGTACGCCAACCTCGTCGGCGGCGGCAAGTACGAGCCGCACGAGGAGAACCCGATGATCGGCTTCCGCGGCGCGAGCCGCTACGTCGATCCGTCGTTCAAGGACGCCTTCGCGCTCGAATGCCGCGCGGTGAAGAAGGTGCGCGAACGGATGGGCCTGACCAACCTGTGGGTGATGATCCCGTTCGTGCGTACGCTCGACGAGGGCCGCAAGGTGCTCGACGTGCTGGCCGAGAATGGCCTCCGCCAGGGCGACGGCGGCCTCAAGGTCATCATGATGTGCGAGGTCCCGTCGAACGCGTTGCTCGCCGACGAGTTCCTCGAGCTGTTCGACGGCTTCTCGATCGGCTCCAACGACCTGACCCAGCTCACCCTCGGCCTGGACCGCGACTCGGGCATCGTCGCCAACCTGTTCGACGAACGCGACCCGGCGGTCAAGAAGATGCTGGCGATGGCGATCTCGACCGCGCGCGCCAAGGGCAAGTATGTCGGCATCTGCGGACAGGGGCCGAGCGACCATCCGGACCTCGCGCAGTGGCTGATGGAACAGGGCATCGAGTCGGTGTCGCTCAACCCGGACACGGTGGTCGACACCTGGCTGCGACTGGCGAAGGCCAAGGCGGCCTGATCCGTCGATCGGGGCCGATGACCCGGCCCCGTCGCATCGAAGCGACGGTTGCGCCACGGTACCCGCCGTGGCGGCCGGGCGCATCGGGGCGGGAGCCCCTCACGGGCCGGACTCCCGCGTGTGCTAGCGTGGGAGTCGCTCATGGCTGGTCGTCCGCTCGGGACGCATCCGTGTTCCCGACACAAGGACCGCCATGCATGCCCTCTCGATCGTCAGCGCTCCGCGCTTTCTCAGCGTCGTGTTTTCCGGGAACGTCACGCTGCAGGAGCGCCGGGAGGCGATCGAGGCCGCGGTGGAAGCGGCATGCGCCGCGGACATCGGCAGCTTCCTGATCGATTTCAGCGGCGCGACCATCGCGCCCTACCCTGTCGTCGAGGGGATCCGGCACGCGTGGCAGGTCGGGCAACTCGTGTTCCTCGACAGGATCGCCTACGTCGCCCCCGGGCAGGAGGACAACCTCGCCATCCACCTGTTGCGCAAGGCGCGGGACACCAACGTCCGCGTGTTCGACAGCCAGCGCGAGGCGCGGGCGTGGATCGCCGGCAGCCGGGAAGGCGACGGCCGCGGGCGCGAGCAGCGAATGGTCCAGGCCGACGGACAGGATGGCCGCTGACGCTGGCGGATCCTCCCGCGCAAAGAAAAAGCCCCGCATCGCTGCGGGGCTTCCTGTTGGAGGCCGAGGTCGGAATTGAACCGGCGTACGCGGATTTGCAGTCCGCTGCATGACCACTCTGCCACCCGGCCGGATGACGCTTCGATTGTTCCACAACGCGCCGGCGGTGCACAGCGGCAGGCGGCGACGCCGGGCTGAAACGACGAACCCCGGCGAGCCGGGGTTCGTGGGGCCCTTCCCTGGCGTTCAGGGGAGGGCGATGTCTGGAGCGGGAAACGAGACTCGAACTCGCGACCCCGACCTTGGCAAGGTCGTGCTCTACCAACTGAGCTATTCCCGCGGTGAGCCCGGCATTTTACTGACCGTTGCGGCGCTGTCAACACGTGTTGGTTCCCCGTCGCGCAATGCCGGCCAGGCAGCGCGCAGGTATTCGAAACCCGACCACAACGTCAGCAGCGCGGCGCCCGCCAGCAGCCAGTCGCCGACGTGGAACACGAAGTCCCCGGGCCACGGCCGCGGCGCCGGCCGGCCCGGCGAAATCGAGTACAGCAGGCACAGCAGCGCGACCATCTGGGCGATGGTCTTGATCTTGCCGACCGTGGCCACCGCCACCCGCGCGCGCTGGCCGAGCTCGGCCATCCATTCGCGCAGCGCCGACACCGCGATCTCGCGGCCGACGATCACCGCCGCCCACAGCGCCATCCACGCGGTCGGATGGCCCTGCACGATCAGGAACAACGCGGTCGCGACCATCAGCTTGTCCGCGACCGGGTCGAGGAAGGCGCCGAACGCGGAGTACTGGTGGTAGCGGCGGGCGATCCAGCCGTCCAGCCAATCGGTCAGCGAGGCAAGCGCGAAGATCGCCGCGCTGGCGAAGCTGGTCCACTTCCACGGCAGGTAGAACACGATCGCCAGCACCGGGATCAGGGCGATCCGCAACAGCGTCAGGATCGTGGGGATGGTCAGCCTCATGCGTCTTGCTTTCCTGCCGTCGGGACGTCCGCGGCCAGCCCGTGCAGGCTGGCGTAAATGCGTTCGGCGAGCGCGGCGTTGATGCCTTCGACCCGCGCGATTTCCTCCGCGCCGGCCGCGCGCAGTCCCGCCAGGCCGCCGAAATGCCGCAACAGGTT
>JBQCFN010000262.1:0-2526 GCA_051959035.1 Lysobacteraceae bacterium
CGCACGCACGATGACGCCCACGCCCTTCCTGTGGCTGGTCCTGCTGCTGTTGCCGGCGGCGCCGTTGCGCGCGCAGGACGCGGCCGCAACCGCGTCCGCGGCGGTCCCCGTCCAGCGGCCTCCGCTGAAGCCGTTGCTCGACGCGATGGTCCATTCCCGGCTGGATCGCGTCACCACCCGGGTGCTGGTCGAGTGGGACGCCGACGGCCGCGTCCTGGCTGCCACGGTCGACCCGTCGACCGGGGACCGCCAGCTGGACGAGGCCATCCGCGCCCAAGCCCTGCAGATGCGGCTGAAGCCGGGGCAGGCGGGGCGCGACTGGATTGCCTTCGCGTTGTCCCTCTGACGTCGGGGTCGCGGACCGCACCCCCGGATTTGCCCACCATCAAAGGAGTGAACATGCGTTGCCTGCTGGGAATACTGCTCTTGCTTGCCTCCGCGTCGGTGCCGGCCGCGGTGCCGGCCGAAGGCGTCGTGGCCCGGCTGTACCGGGACTTCGCCTGGGAGGCGGTCGTGGCCACGCCGCACGCGCCGGGGCTGGCGCAACAGCCCAAGGCGGTCCTGCTGCGCTACTTCACGCCCGCGCTGGCGTCGGCGATCGCTGCCGACGCCGCCTGTGCCGCGCGCACCGCGAAGGCCTGCGCGCTGGACTTCATGCCCCTGTGGGCCTCGCAGGATCCCGCGGCGGTGGACCTGTCCATCGCGCCCGCCGGTCCCGCGACGGTGCGGGTCACCTACCGGGTGCCGGCGTCCGGCGCGGCGGTGACGCTCGTGTTCCGCATGGAGTCCACCGGGGCCGGCTGGCGCATCGCGGACGTGGTCTATCCGCAGGGGCCTTCGCTCGCGGCGCTGCTGGCGCCGCAGCGCTAGCCGCGGGCGCGACCGGCACGTCGCGCGCGGTCGCGGCGCCTCACGCGCGCCCGGCGCGCGCTGCACTAGCGTCGCGGACGGAGGCCACCGATGCGCAACCTCGACTTCAGTTCCTGGCAGGGCCTGCTCTCGACGCTGCTCGGGCTGGCGCTGATCACCCTGATCGGCGTCGGCGTCCGCCTGCTGGCGATGCAGACCGTGCAGCAGCGGCGCGAGCGCGAGAACCGGCAGATCAACGAGCGCCTGCGCACGCTGATCGCGGCCTATCGCACGCTGGGTGGCTCGTTCACCGGCGAGCTGTCGGTGGCGCCGACGCACCTGCGCGACCTGCGCCGGCGCGAGGCACCGCCCGATGCCGAAGCGGACCCCGGGTCCGGCGACGGCGAGGCGGACGATCCCGATGCACCCGGCTTCAGCAGCGACCGCTCGCGGCGCATCCGCGATGCGGTGCAGGCCGCGCTGTCGGACATCCTGCTGCTCGGCACCGACGAACAGGTGCGCCTGGCCGCGCAGGCCGCCAGCGAGCTGGTGGCGGGTCGGCGCGTCCACGTTGCGGCGCTGGTCGTGTCGCTGCGCGACTTCATCCGCGACGTGCTCGGACTCGACCCGATTCCGCCCGGCCTGGCGATCCCCCAGCAAGGACCCACCCGTCCGGGCGCGGCGCGTGGCGGTGGCAAGGGCGAGGGCGGCGGACGCGAGGAGCGCGGCGGCCGCGGCGGTGGTGGCCGTGGTGGTGGCGGCGGTGCCGGGCTGGCCGGCGGGATGGGGCTGGGCGTCGGCGTGCACCTGGCCGGGGGCGATCCGCACGCAGCGGCGCCCGAACATCACGACATCTGATTTGCGCCCGGCGTCCGCGCAGCACGCCGGGCAGGCGGAGTCCGGCACGACGGTCGGTGGCCATGCCGTCCCCTTCGATGCGGGGGAAAGGCAGCGTATTCGTGGTGGGCGGCAAGCGCCCCACCGGCGTCGCGCCTAGCCGGCGCGGCTCAGCCGGTCGCCGCCGGCGCGCTTGGCGGCATACATCGCGCGGTCGCCGTGCTGGAGCAGGGCGCTCGCGGTGTCGCCGTCATCGGGGTACATCGCAACGCCCACGCTGGCGCTGGTGTCGAAGCGGCGGCCGCCGAGCCGGTAGGGCGTGCCGAGCGCCTGGCGCAGCTTGTCGGCGATCGCGAGCGCGGCGCCGGCGTCGCGGCAGGCGCGCAGCAGCACCACGAACTCGTCGCCGCCCAGCCGCGCGACCGCGTCGCCCTGGCGCAGCGTCGCGCGCAGGCGCTGGGCCACGTCCAGCAGCAGGCGGTCGCCACCCTGGTGGCCACAGGTGTCGTTGGCGCTCTTGAAGCCGTCGAGGTCGAGGTAGAGCAGGGCGAAGCGCTCGCCGCTGGCGCGCGCCGCGGCGCGCGCCGCTTCGAGCTCGGCCTGGAAGTGGTAGCGGTTGGGCAGTCCGGTGAGCGGGTCGTGCGCGGCGAGGTGCTCGAGCTGGCGCCGGTGCCGGCTGCGCTCGCAGGCGGCCGCGACCTGGGCGGCGACGAATTCCAGCCGCTGCCGCTCGGCTTCGTCCCACGCCAGCGCGAAGCCGACGCTGCGCACCACCAGCGCGCCGATCACGCCGTCGGCGGTCGCCAGCGGCACCGCCACCGCCTGCACCGGCTCGCCCTC
>JBQCFN010000263.1:0-7149 GCA_051959035.1 Lysobacteraceae bacterium
TGGGGGGAATGGACGCCGCCGAAGCGCATACTGGGAGGTGGTGGGGGGGTGGCGCTGGGACGGGCCCGCAGCCCTTCCGCGACGCGCTAGTCCGCCAGCCCGCGCAGGAGGTCGTTGATCGAGGTCTTCGCCCGGGTCTTCGCATCCACGCGCTTGACGATCACCGCGCAGTACAGCGAGTGCGTGCCGTCCTTCGCCGGCAGCTGCCCGGACACGACCACGCTGTACGGCGGGATGCGCCCGTAGCTGACCTCGCCGCTGGCGCGATCGTAGATGCGGGTCGACTGGCCGAGGAACACGCCCATCCCGATCACGCTGTGGTGGCCGACGACGACACCCTCGACGACTTCCGAGCGCGCGCCGATGAAGCAGTGGTCCTCGATGATGGTCGGCGAGGCCTGCAGCGGCTCGAGCACGCCGCCGATGCCGGCGCCGCCGGAAAGATGGCAATGCTTGCCGACCTGCGCGCAGGAGCCGACCGTCGCCCAGGTATCCACCATCGTGCCCGCGCCGACGTGCGCGCCGATGTTGACGAAGCTCGGCATCAGCACCACGTCCTTGCCGACGTGGGCGCCGCGCCGGGCGATCGCGCCCGGCACCACGCGCGCGCCGAGCTTGCGGAAATCCGCTTCGCCGAAGCCCTCGAAGCGCGAGGGCACCTTGTCCCAGAACGGCGACGGCTCGCCCTCCATCACCTCCATCTCGCGCACGCGGAAGTACAGCAGCACCGCCTTCTTGAGCCACTCGTTGACCTTCCAGCCGCCCGCGCCGTCGGGCTCGGCGACGCGGAACTCGCCACGCTCCAGGCCATCGATCACCCGCTCGACGGTCGGCCGGGTCGATCCCTCGATCTCGTCCAGCGTCAGCATCGCGCGGCGTTCCCACGCGCTGTCGATGGTGAAGCGGAGCTCGTCGTGGGCGCCCCCCTGCGGAATGGCCTTGGCCGGCGCGCGCTTGCGCGGCGTCTTGCGGGCGGGCGTCTTGCGGGCCTTGCGTTCGGTCATGCTGGCGTTTCCCCGTCGAGGCAGGCGAGCAGCGCGTCGCGCAGTCCCTGCTGTTGCGTTGCGTCGAGCGGGCGGTCCCGCTCGTCGGTGATCCGGAACACGTCCTCGGCGCGCTCGCCGAAGGTCGCGATGCGCGCATCGTGCACGCGCAGGCGCTGGTCGCGCAGCACCCGGGTGACGTCGGCGAGCAGGCCCGGCCGGTCGGTGCAGACCAGGCTGAGCACGGTATGGCGGCCGCCGGCGCCTTCGCCGAAGTCCACCTGCGGCACGCGGCGGAAGTGGCGCAGGTGGCGCGGTTGCGCGCGCCGCGTGGGCCGCACCGCGTCCAGGTCGGGCAACGCGAGCACGGCGGCGAGGCGCTGCTCGACCTCCGCCGGCGCCACCGCGGCGCGGCCTTCCGCGGGCAGCACCTCGAAGGTGTCGAACACGGTCGCCCCCGGCCCGTCGAGCAGGCGCGCCTGCTGGATGGCGAGCCCGGCGCGGTCGAGCGTGGCGACGATCGCGGCGAACAGGCCGTCGCGATCCGGCGAGTGCACGAAGACTTCCAGCGCGCGCCCCAGCGCGCCGATCGCGCGCACGCCGACGCGGGTCGTCCCCGGCGCGAGCCCGCGCAGCGACGCGGCCTGCCAGGCGACCTGGTCGGGCCGGCCGCGCAGGAAGCTCTCCTGCGGCATCGCCGCGAACAGGCGCGCGATCCCCGCCTCGTCCATGCCCTCGCCTGCGAGTCGCGCTTCGGCCGCCGCGTGCGTCTCGGCGATGCGCTCGGCCGCGGCCACCGGATGCTCTAGGCCGCGTCGCAGCGCCAGCCGGGTCGCCGTGTGCAGGTCGGCGAGCAGGCGGTCCTTCCACGCGTTCCACAGCTTGGGCGAGGTGCCGGCGATGTCGGCGCAGGTCAGCAGGTACAGCAGGTCGAGCCGCTCGCGGTCCGCGACCTCGCGGGCGAAGCGGTGGATGACGTCTGGATCGCCGATGTCCTGCTTCTGCGCGGTCATCGACATCAGCAGGTGCTTGCGCACCAGCCACGCGACCAGCGCGGTGTCCGCCTCGCCGAGGCCGTGCGCCTCGCAGAACGCGCGCGCGTCGACCGCGCCGAGTTCGGAATGGTCGCCGCCACGGCCCTTGGCGATGTCGTGGAAGAGGCCGGCGAGCAGCAGCAGTTCGGGCCGGCGCAACCGCGGCCACACTTCGTGGGCGATCGAAAAGCGCGGATCGGGCTCGCCGCTGGCGAAGGCCGCGAGGTTGCGCAGCACGGCGAGGGTGTGCTGGTCGACGGTGTAGACGTGGAACAGGTCGAACTGCATGCGCCCGGACACCCGCGCGAACGCGGGGATCCAGCGCCCGAGCACGCCCAGGCGCGCCATCCGCGCCAGCGTTTCCACCGGCTGCGGGCCGCGCAGCAGGGCCATGAAGGCGGTGCGCAGCGCGGGGGGCGCGTCGTCGTAGGCGGGGATCGCCGGCAGGGCTTCGGCGAGCGCGCGCGCGGTGCGCGAATGCAGGCCGCGAACGCGCGGGTGCGCGGCCCAGGCCGCGAACAGCGCGAACACCTTCGCGGCATCGCCACCCGGCCAGCCGGGTTCGCGCGCGACGAGGTAGCCGCGGCGCAGTTCGTGCGCATCGTCGACCGGCTCGGGGACGGCCTCGCCCTCCAGCTGCTCCTCGAAGCGCTGCAGCAGGCGCTCGTTGATGCGCAGGACCAGCGCGGCGCTGCGGTAGAAGCCCTGCATCATCTGCTCGACCGCGAGCGTGCCGTCGGCGTCGACGAAGCCCAGGCGCGCCGCCAGCGCCTTCTGGTGGTCGAAGCGCAGGCGTTCCTCGCGCCGCCTGGCGACCAGGTGTAGGCCGAAGCGCAGCCGCGCCAGCGCGCGGCGCTCGCGGTCCAGCGTCGCGCATTCGTCGGCGCCGAGCTGGCCCAGCGCGACCAGCGGCTGCAGGTCGCGCGCGCCGAGCACGCGCAGCGCGATCCAGCGCAGCGTCTGCACGTCGCGCAGCCCGCCGGGACCTTCCTTGAGGTTGGGCTCGAGGTTGTCCGAGGTGTCGTCGAAGCGCGCGTGGCGGCTGCGCTGCTCCTCGCGCTTGGCGACGAAGTATTCGTGCGGCGGCCAGGCCCGCGCCGGCGCGATCGCCTCCTGCAGCGCCGCGATCGCGGCGTCGTCGGCCCGCAGCGGCCGCGCCTCCTGCAGCGCGGTCAGCACGGTGATGTCCTCGCGCGCGGCCTGCGTGCAGTCGTCGGCCGAGCGCACCGCGTGCCCGACCGGAAGTCCCGCGTCCCACAACAGGGCGAACAGCCGCGCCAGGGCCTCGGCGCCGGCCGCCTGCGCATCGGCGCTGGCCAGCACCAGCAGGTCGATGTCCGATTGCGGGAACAGCTCGCCGCGGCCGTAGCCGCCGACCGCGAACAGCGCCAGCGGCGCATCGGCGGGAATGCAGCGCGCCCACGCCTCGCGGATCAGCGCATCGGCGGCGGCGGCACGCGCCTGCAGCAGCGCGTCGACGTCATCGCCGCGGTCGAAGCGCTCCGCCAGCCGTACGTCCGCCGCGGCCAGCCGCGCGCGCGCATCCGCCGCCCAGGCGGCGTCCGTCGCCGCCGCCGCCACGTCGGCCGCGGCGAGGCGCTCGCTCACAACTCGTTGTCGTCGCCCGGCAGGCGGGTGAGGATCTCGACGCCGGTGTCGGTCACGACGACGGTGTGCTCCCACTGCGCGGACAGCTTGCGGTCCTTGGTCACCACGGTCCAGCCGTCGGGCAGCAGGCGCGTGTGGCGCGTGCCTTCGTTGATCATCGGCTCGATGGTGAAGGTCATGCCCGGCTTCAGCACGGTGCCCTCGCCCGGGCGCCCGTAGTGCAGCACCTGCGGGTCCTCATGGTAGACCCGGCCGATGCCGTGGCCGCAGTACTCGCGCACCACCGAGAAACGCTCGCTCTCGGCGTACTGCTGGATGGCGTGGCCGATGTCGCCCAGCGTCGCGCCCGGCTTCACCGCGCGGATGCCGCGGAACATCGCCTCGCGGGTGGCCTCCACCAGCCGCCGCGCCATCACCGACGGCGTGCCCGCGTAGTACATGCGGCTGGTGTCGCCATGCCAGCCGTCCTTGATCACGGTGACGTCGATGTTGACGATGTCGCCGTCGCGCAGCACCTTCGCCGGGCTCGGGATGCCGTGGCAGATGACGTTGTTGACCGATGCGCAGATCGTCGCCGGAAAGCCCTTGTAGCCGACGTTGGCCGGGATGGCCTGCTGCACGTTGACGATGTGGTCGTGGCAGATGCGGTCGAGTTCCTCGGTGGTGACGCCCGGCTTCACGTGCGGGGCGACGACCTGCAGCACCTCGGCGGCCAGGCGGCCGGCGACGCGCATCTTCTCGATTTCCTCGGGGGTCTTGGGGATGATCGGCATCGCCCGATTATCCGCCAATTCGCGGCGGCGTTGGCGGGCAAGCCCCGGGATCAGGCCGCCTGCACCAGCGCGAGCAGGTTGCCTTCGGGATCGCGCAGGTAGATTTCGCGACCGTAGGACGCTTCGCGCAGCGGCACGGCGACCTCGCCTACGGCGCCGGCGAAGGCCTTGGCCACCGCGCCGGCATCGTCCACGCCGATGCACAGGTCGACGTGGCCGCCGGCGGCGAACGCCTCGCGGTCCGCGCGCACCGGCATGCCGCACTTGAGGTGAATGCGGCAGCCGTCGCGCACGATCCCGGCGTAATGGCCCGCGTGCACGAACTCGATGGCGAAGCCGAGCCGGTCGCGATACCAGGCGAGCGCGCGGTCGAGGTCCGCGACCGGCAGCACCGGCGCCGAGAAGGTCATGCGCATGCAGGCTCCCCGGCCGGCGCCGGCGCCCGCCCGCCCGGCAGGTTGTGGCCGATCCGCCACAGCACGCCGGCGGGATCGGTGAGGCAGAAGTCGCGAATGCGCCAGGGGCGGTCCTCCGGCGCCGTCAGCCGCACGCCGAAGCGCTCGACCACGCCCGAGGCCACGGCGTGCGCATGCCAGTCGTCGGCGTTGGCCACCAGCAGGTGCATCATGAAATGGCTGGCGTGGTCCGCGGCGTCGCAGCGCTGCAGCAGGAAGCTGGTGTCGCCGTGGTGGACGTAGGCGAGGTCGTCCGACGACCACGGCACCGCGAAGCCGAGCGCCTGGTAGAACGCCTTCGACGCCGCGAAATCGCGCGCCGGCACGAAGGCCTTGATCTCAACCGTGTCGAGGTTCATCGCTTGCTCCTTGGTCCATGCCGGCCAGCGCCTGCAGCGCGGCCCGGGTGTGTTCGATCCACTCCGGCGGCAGCCGCCGGGCCAGTTCCGCCTCGATGCGACCGCCCGCGGCGCGCGCCGCCGCGGCGGCGGCCAGGCCGCGCTCGCTGGGGACGACGGTGAGCCGGCGGCGGTCGGTGGGATCGACCTGGCGGTCGAGGTAGCCGCGGGTCACCAGCAGGTCGACCAGTTGCCCGGCCGCCTGCTTGGAAACGCCCAGGTCCCGGACGATGTCCGACAGGGGCACGCCGCCGCGGGCGACCGCGCCGACCACGAACACGCCGTTGCCCGGGATGTCCCCGAAGCCCGCCGCCTCGAGCGCCCGCCGCACCTCCGCCACGCATCGCGCGCGGGCGAACCGCAGCAGGGTCGGGAGGGAGGGCTGGCGGGGCACGGGGTCCATGCCCTGGACGATAATCTCCAGTTTATTGACTGTCAATATGATTGACTAATTCGACGCCACCCGGCCCCGCCCGACCCAGGCCGGTTGCCCGCTCCGCCCCGGCGGGCGATAATCCCGCGGCTGTACCGCCCACGCCGGGCGTCACCGGCGAATCCACACCTGTCGGCTATCCCTGCTCCGGGGTGCCCGCGCAAGCGGGTTCGGTGGCAGTGACGACGGGGAGGCCCAACCCCGGAACCCGCGCCGCGAGGCGCGCCAAGCCGCACCCATGCCGCGGCCGGTTCCCTTTCGAGGAAACATCGCAATGCCCCAGATCACCATGCGCCAGATGCTGGAAGCCGGCGTCCACTTCGGCCACCAGACGCGCTACTGGAACCCCAAGATGGGCCCGTACATCTTCGGCGCCCGCGGCAAGATCCACATCATCAACCTCGAGAAGACGATGCCGCTCTTCTCGGACGCGATGAACTTCATCTCGGCGATCGCGCAGAAGCGCGGCATGATCCTGTTCGTCGGCACCAAGCGCTCCGCGCGCGACGCGATCAAGGAAGAAGCCGAGCGCTGCGGCATGCCGTACATGACCCAGCGCTGGCTGGGCGGCACCCTGACCAACTTCCGCACCGTCAAGCAGTCCGTCGCGCGCCTGAAGGAGCTCGAGGCCGGCGAGACCGACGGCACCTTCCAGAAGCTGGTCAAGCACGAGGTGCTGGCCCTGCGCCGCGAGCGCGACAAGCTGGAAGCCTCGCTGGGCGGCATCAAGGACATGAACCGCCTCCCGGACGCGCTGTTCGTGATCGACATCGGCCACGAGAACATCGCCGTGCAGGAAGCCAAGAAGCTCGGCATCCCGGTGGTCGCGGTGGTCGACACCAACTACGACCCGGCGCTGGTCGACTACCCGATCCCGGGCAACGACGACGCCATCCGCGCCGTGCAGCTGTACGCGCGTGCCGCCGCCGACGCCGTGCTCGAGGGCAAGGCCGCGGCGCCGTCGGCCGCCAGCGTGCGCGAAGAGGAGTTCGTCGAACCGGGCGAAGGCGATGCCGCCAAGCCGGCCCGCCGCGCGCCCGCCAAGAAGGCCGCGAAGAAGTCCGAAGAGGCCCCGGCCGCCGAATAAGGCCGCCGACCGCGGCCGCGCACCGGCGCGGCCGCGTCGTTCCATCGTCATCCCCTTTCCTGTCGTTCCGCGCGCCGCGAGGAACCCGCCGTCCGTTTTCCGCGGAAGGCGCCGCCGCCGGACGACGCAAAACGAGGTATCCGCACATGGCAGAGATCACCGCTTCGCTGGTCAAGGAGCTGCGCGAGCGCACCGGCGCCGGCATGATGGAGTGCAAGAAGGCGCTCACCGAGAACAACGGCGACATCCAGGCCGCGGCCGACTGGCTGCGCAAGACCGGCCTGGCCAAGGCCGACAAGAAGGCCAGCCGCGTCGCCGCCGAAGGCCGCATCGCGATGGCGCAGGCACCGGGCAAGGCGGCGCTGGTCGAGGTCAATT
>JBQCFN010000264.1:0-6803 GCA_051959035.1 Lysobacteraceae bacterium
GAAGAAATGCCAGCGCCGCCCCATCGCCAGCGAGCGCGGGCCGGGGATCGTCGCCCATTCCGGGAAGCCGCGCTTGACCATGCGTCCGTCGCCCGCCTTCGAGACCCCGAACAGCCCGGTGGTGTCGAAACTCGCCTGCCCTACCCGGGTCACGCCGCGGCCCTTGCCGTCGGCGCCGCGCACGCCCTCCATCGCCAGCAACGGACGCTCGAAGCGGGAGGCGACGCCCCAGTACAGCGCGGGATGCGCGTTGAAGACCTGCAGCCCGCTGCCGACCAGGGCGAGCATGCAGGTGAGGTTGATCCAGTGCATCACCCGCAGCGGCGCGCGGTGGCGGAGCACCGTGCGCCAGGCGTACTGCGGGCGATCGGGCGCGATCGAGGACATGGCCGCCTCCTCAGCGGCCGACCGGCCGCCACGCGCAAGGTGCGCGCGGCCTGCGCGGGCGTCAACCCCGGCGCGGCCCGCGCGCCGTCCGCCTCACGCCACGACTGCGGGGACCAGCGCCTCTCCGTAGAGGTCATGCTCGTCGCTGCCAAGGATCTCGACGTCGACGAAGTCGCCCGGCCTGAGCCCGGCCTCGAGGCCGTTCTGGACCTGCACGGTGCCGTCGATTTCCGGCGCGTCGGCGCGCGAGCGCGCGATCGCCAGGTCGCCGTCGACGAGGTCGACCAGGCAGCGCTGCACCGTGCCGACTTTCGCTTCCAGCCGCTGCGCGGAAATCTCCGCCTGCCGCGCCATGAAGCGGGCGAGGCGCTCCTGCTTGACGGCCTCGGGCACCGGATCGGGCAGCGCGTTGGCGGCCGCGCCCTCGACCGGCGAATAGGCGAACGCTCCGACGCGGTCGAGCTGCGCCTCGTCGAGGAAGTCGAGCAGGGCCTGGAATTCCTCCTCGGTCTCGCCGGGGAAGCCGACGATGAAGGTCGAGCGGAGGGTGAGGTCGGGGCAGGCCGCGCGCCAGGCCTGGATGCGCTCGAGCGTGCGCTCGACCGCGCCCGGCCGCTTCATCAGCTTGAGGATGCGCGGCACCGCGTGCTGGAACGGGATGTCGAGGTAGGGCAGCACCTTGCCCTCGGCCATCAGCGGGATGACCTCGTCGACGTGCGGATACGGGTACACGTAATGCAGGCGGCTCCAGATGCCGAGCTGCGACAGGCCCTCGCACAGCGACTTCATCCGCGTGGCGTAGGCGGTGCCGCGCCAGCTGCGCTCGGCGTAACGCACGTCGACGCCGTAGGCCGAGGTGTCCTGGGAGACGACCAGCAGCTCGCGCACGCCGCCCATCGCCAGCTTCTCGGCTTCGCGCAGCACCTCGTCGACCGGGCGCGAGACGAGGTCCCCGCGCATCGACGGGATGATGCAGAAGCTGCAGCGGTGGTTGCAGCCCTCGGAGATCTTCAGGTAGGCGTAGTGCTTCGGGGTCAGCTTGATGCCGACGTCGTCGGCCGCGCGGCGCGGCACGAGGTCGACGAAGGGATCGTGGCGCGGCGGCAGCGCCGCGTGCACCGCCTGCATCACGCTGGCGTAGTCCTGCGGGCCGCTGATCGCGAGCACGCCCGGGTGCGCCTCGCGGATCACCTCGGCGCGCTTGCCCAGGCAGCCGGTGACGATCACCTTGCCGTTCTCCGCCAGCGCCTCGCCGATCGCGTCGAGCGACTCGGCCACCGCCGAGTCGATGAAGCCGCAGGTGTTGACCACGACGACGTCGGCGGCGTCGTAGGTCTGCACGAGGTCGTAGCCCTCGACCTTGAGCTGGGTGAGGATGCGTTCGGAGTCCACCAGCGCCTTCGGGCAGCCGAGGCTGACGAAGCCGACCTTGGGGGCGCGGGAATCTGGGACGTGCTGGGACATGGGCGTGAAGGCGCGACGGCGGCCGGAGTCCCCGCCAGCGGCGGGTCTCGGAAGGCGCTAAAAGAGGGCGCGCAGTATAGCCGCGCGCTTCGCCCGGGCCGGCGTAGGATGGCGGCCGGAGGTGAACCATGGGCGAATGGCATCCGTTGGCCACCGGGCGCGGCGCGGTGCAGGCATGGGTGGCGCGACCTGAACAGGCGCCGCGCGGGGCCGTCGTGGTGGTGCAGGAGATCTTCGGCGTGACCGCGCACATCCGCGACGTCGCCGACCGCTTCGCCACGGCCGGTTTCACGGCGATGGCGCCCGCCTTCTTCGACGTGCTGCAGCCGGGCGTCGAGCTGGCCTACGACGACGCGGGCATCGCGCGCGGCCGCGAGCTGGTCGGCGAGCTCGGCCTGGATGGCGCGCTGGAGGTGGTGGGCGCAGCGACCCACTGGCTGCGCGAAGGCGGGCATCGCGTCGGCGCGGTCGGCTACTGCTGGGGCGGCACCGTCGCCTTCCTCGCCGGCACCCGGCTCGGCCTGCCCGCGGTCAGCTACTACGGCGCACGCAACGTGCCCTTCCTCGACGAACCGGCGCGCGCGCCGCTGATGTTCCACTTCGGCGGCAAGGACCGCTCGATCCCGCCGGAGGACATCGCGCAGCACCGCGCGCGACAGCCGCAGGCGCAGGTGTTCGTCTATCCGGAGGCGGGCCACGCGTTCAACCGCGACGTCGATCCGCACGCCTACGAGCCGGAGAGCGCCAGGCTCGCGTGGCAGCGCACGCTCGACTTCTTCCGCGGGCACCTGCGGTGAAGCAGGCCGTGCCCGGCTGGCAGCTGCACCCGCAGCTCGCGGCGGACAGCCATCCGCTGGCCGCGCTCGCGCTCTGCGAGCTGCGCCTGATGGACGACGCCAACTATCCGTGGCTGGTGCTGGTGCCGCGCGTGGCCGAGGCGAGCGAACTGATCGACCTGCAGGGCGAGCAGCGCCACCGCCTCGTCGACGAGATCGACCGCGCCGCGCACGTGCTGCGCGCGGTGTTCCGCCCGCACAAGCTCAACGTCGCCGCGCTCGGCAACCTGGTGCCGCAGCTGCACGTGCACGTGATCGCGCGCTTCCAGGACGACCCGGCCTGGCCCGCGCCGGTGTGGGGCCGCGTGGCCGCGCGTCCGTACACGCCCGAGCAGCTGGTCGAGCGCATCGCCCGCCTGCAGGACGCACTGCGCGGCTGATGGACTGGCGGATCGGCCGACTCGGCGACGCCGGCCTGCTGCTGCGGCTCGACGCGTGCATCGACGCCGCGGGCAACGCCCGCGTGCACGCGCTGGCGCGGCGGATCGCGGCCGGGCGAGCCGCGTGGGTGCGCGACGTGGTGCCGGCGTACGCGAGCCTGGCGGTGTTCGTCGACGCCGATGCGCTGGGCGAGTCCGCCGATCCGCTCGCCGAAGCGGCGCACCGCCTGCGGCCCCTGCTCGACTCGACGGACGACGGAGACGCAACGGCCGGGTGCGTGGTCGAGCTGCAAGTGCGCTACGGCGGCGCGGACGGCCCCGACCTGCAACGCGTCGCCGCCCATGCCGGCCTGTCGCCCGCCGACGTCGTCGCGCGCCATGCCGCGGGCGACTACACCGTCGCCATGCTCGGCTTCGCGCCCGGCTTCCCCTACCTGCTCGGCCTTGACCCGGCCCTCGCCACGCCGCGCCTGGCGACCCCGCGCACGCGCGTGCCGGCCGGCAGCGTCGCGATCGGCGGCGCGCAGACCGGCCTGTATCCGCGCGAGGGCCCGGGTGGCTGGCTGCTGATCGGCCGCACCGACGCGGTGCTGTTCGATCCCGCGCGGGCATCGCCCGCCCTGCTCTGCCCCGGCGACCGCGTGCGCTTCCTCGTCGAGCGCGCGCCGTGAGCGTGCGCGTGCTGGCGCCGGGCCTGCTCACCACCGTGCAGGACCGCGGGCGCGAGGGCTGGCGGCACCTCGGGGTCGGTTGCGCCGGCGCGCTCGACCCCCATGCGCACGCACTCGCCAACCTGCTGGCCGGCAACCCGGTGGAAGCGGCGGCGCTGGAGATCACGTTGCGCGGGCCGACGTTGCGGTTCACCCACGCCACCCGCATCGCGCTCTGCGGCGCCGACATCGACGCGCGCTGCGATGGCGTCGCGCTGCCGTCGGCCCGGCCATGCGTGCTGCCCGCCGGCAGCACGCTCGCGCTCGGCGCCTGCCGCCACGGCGCGCGCGCGTATCTCGCGGTGGCCGGCGGAATCGACGTCGCGCCCGTGCTCGGCAGCCGCAGTACCGACCTGCGCGGGGGCTTCGGCGGCCTCGACGGACGTGCGCTGCGCGCCGGCGACGTGCTGCCGCTGGCGGCGCAGCCCGCCGGCACGGAGGCGGATGCGCCGCGCTGCGCCGCCTGGTGGATCGACGCGCAGCCGGAGGACACGCCGGATGGCGCGATCCGCGTGCTGCCCGGCGACGAAGCGACCTCGCCCGTCGATGCATTGTTCCGGCAGGCATGGCGCGTGGCCGCGGCCAGCGACCGCCAGGGCCTGCGCCTGGAGGGCGATGCGCTGCGCATCGCCGATGCGCGCGAGCGGCTCTCCGCGCCGGTGGCCCCGGGCACCCTGCAGCTGCCGCCCGACGGCCAGCCGATCGTCCTGCTCGCCGATGCCCAGACCCACGGCGGCTATCCGCGCATCGGCCACGTCATCCGCGCCGACTGGCCACGCCTGGCGCAACTGCGGCCGGGCGACGCCCTGCGCTTCGCGCCCTGCACCGCCGCCGAGGCACACGCCGCCTGGCGACGGCAATGCCACCTGCTGGCGCGCCTGGCCCTGCGGATCGCCAGCGCCCGCCCGGTGTAGCGAGGCAACGCGCGGCAGGCGCCATCCCTGCAGGAGCGGTCGCGGCGCGGGCTCCTCGCGTGCCCGTCCTGCCATCCAAGCGCGCAAGCCCCGATGCCCGCTCGCCCCGTCGCGGCGCGCGACGCCCGAGCAACGCAAGGCGACGGATCGCGGTTTCCAGGCCTCCCACGCGAATGGCGCGACGGCTCCGCAGCGGCCGCCGCGCCCCGCCGGTGGTGTCGCCGGCCGGCGGTTGCGCGGGCCCTGGCCGGTGCTAGGCTCGGCAGTTCCATCGCCCGGGAGTGCCGTCCATGCGTCCGTTGCTCCGCCAGGTCCCGCTCGCCCTCCTGCTCGCCGCCGCCATCGTCGGCTGCTCCACCCGCGGCGCGGCGCCCTCGACGCCGGCCACCGCCGCCGTCGCTCCTGCCCCGGCCGACGCCAACGCGGAATTCAACGCCGCGATCGACGGCTTCATCAACGGCTACTTCGAGCACAACCCGGTGTTCGCCGCCAATGCCGGCAAGCACGAATACGACGGCAGGCTGCCCGACTACAGCCCGGCCGGCCTGAAGGCGAACGCGGACTGGCTGCACGCGCAGCGCGACCACCTCGCGTCCTTCGGCGACGACCGCCTCGACGCGCGGCACCGCTTCCGCCGCGAGTACGCGCTGGCGGTGATCGACGGCCAGCTGTTCTGGCTGGAGGACTCGGGCTTCGCCTGGGGCAACCCGGCCTTCTACACCGGCGACCTGTCGCCGAGCATGTACCTCACCCGCCCCTACGCGCCGCTGCCGCAGCGCATGGACGCGTTCATCCGCTACCAGCAGGCGCTGCCGACCGCGATCGCGCAGATGCGGGCCAACCTGCGCACGCCGCTTCCGGCGCCCTGGGTCGACCTCGGGATCAGCACCTTCGCCGGCTACGCGAGTTTCTTCAGCAGCGACGTACCGGCGATCTTCGCCGGCGTGCACGCCGACGCGCTGCAGGCGCGGCTGAAGGAAAGCAACGCCGCCGCCATCGCCGCCACCCGGGCGATGGCCGACTGGTTCCGCGCGCAGAAGCCGCATGCGACCCAGGGCTTCGCGCTGGGCGCGGACAGGTTCGCCAGGATGCTGCACGCGACCGAGCGCGTCGACCTGCCGCTCGACCAGCTCGAGGCCGCCGGCGAGGCCGACCTCGCCCGCAACCTGGCCGCGCTCAAGGCCGCCTGCGCGCAGTTCGCGCCGGGCAAGACGCTCGGCAAGTGCGTCGAACGGGTCAACGCGGACAAGCCCGAGGGCGGCGCGGTCGAAGGCGCGCGCGCCCAGCTCGCCGGGCTGCGCCAGTTCATCGTCGACCACGACATCGTCACCATCCCCGGCCCCGAACAGGCGCAGGCCGAGGAGGCGCCGCCGTACAACCGCTGGAACTTCGCCTACATCGAGATCCCCGGCCCGTACGAAAAGGACCTGCCCTCGGTCTACTACATCGCGCCGCCGGACCCGAAGTGGAGCAAGGCCGAGCAGCTGGCCTACGTGCCCGGCAAGTCGGTGCTGCTGTTCACGTCGGCGCACGAGGTGTGGCCGGGCCACTTCCTGCAGTTCCTGCATTCCAACCGCTCGGACTGGAAGTTCGGCCAGCTGTTCGTCGGCTACGCGTTCGCGGAGGGCTGGGCGCACTACGCCGAGGAGATGATGTTCGACGCCGGCCTCGGCGGCGGCACCCCGGAAACCCACATCGGCCAGCTCAGCGAGGCGCTGCTGCGCGACGTCCGCTTCCTGTGCGCGATCGGCCTGCATACCGGCGGCATGACCGTCGCGCAGTCGGAACGGATGTTCCGCGAGCAGGGCCTGCAGGATCCGGGCAACGCCCGCCAGCAGGCGGCGCGCGGCACCTACGACCCGGCCTACCGCAACTACGCTCCGCTGCTGACCAAGATCGCGCAGCGGCACAAGGACGTCACCTATCTCAACATCAGCCCGGCCCCGTGGACCTGGCCGATCATCGAGACCCAAGGCTTTCGTGCCTATTGCCGCGGAATATTCTTCTCACTGCCAGCGCTGGCGCGCCGTGATGATCGGGGTGAAGAGATCGTCGAGCAACCCGCAGTGCAGGAGACGCTCACGCGCCGGTACACGGAAGAGGCGGTGAAGT
>JBQCFN010000265.1:0-3215 GCA_051959035.1 Lysobacteraceae bacterium
GCGCGCGCAGCTGGTCGTGCTCGGTCTTCAGGGTGGACAGGATGTCGGGCATGGCGGGCCTCCTTCGGTGTGCCGCCATGCTGCGCAGGCGCGCGCCAGCGGATCGTGAACCCGCGGATGAACGCGCGTGCGCCGGCTCGCGCGCCGGCGTTCGCGCCAGCGGCCGCGCACGGGTCCATACTCCGGCGCGCGGCCGGCGGATGCAGCCGCCGGGCGTGAACCGCCGCGTCCCGTCGGGGGCATGCACCCGCGGGCCACGAGGAGGCGATCGATGCTGCGGACGGCAGGCAGGAATCCGGTGGAACGCCCCGCGCGCGGCGCGGACGCCGAGGACGTGCGGCTGATGGCGCGGGTGGCGCTGGAGGACGTGCGCGCGTTCGAGCAGGTCTACCGCCGCTACTATCCGCGCCTGGCGCGCTTCCTGCGCGGCATGCTGCGGCAGCAGGCGCTGGTCGACGAAGTGCTGGACGACACCATGCTGGTGGCATGGCGCAAGGCGCACACCTGGGACGCGGCCTCGCAGCTGTCGACCTGGCTGTTCGCGATCGCCTACCGGCAGGCGCTGAAGGCCGCGCGCCGGGACACCCCGGCGCTGGCGCTGGAAGAGGAGCCCGCCGCCCCGGCGTCGGCGGGCCCGGACAACGAGCTCGAACACCACCAGCTGCAACGGCGGCTGGCCGGCGCGCTCGGCGCCTTGACCGCCGAGCACCGCGCGGTGGTCGAGCTGACCTACTACCACGGCTACAGCTGCCGGGAGATCTCCGACATCGTCGGATGCCCGGTGGCGACGGTGAAAACCCGCATGTTCTACGCGCGACAGCGCCTGCGCGGGCTGCTCGCGGGGGAGGTCCTGCCATGAGCGGACGCGTCCTGCCCTTCGCACCCCGCAGCCACGAGGAAGCGCTGCGCCTGTTGCCCTGGCTGGTGAACGGCAGCCTGCAGCCGGAGGAACGCGGCTGGCTCGACGAGCACGTCGCCGGCTGCCCGCGCTGCCGCAGCGAGCGCGCGTTGCTGGAGGAGCTGCACGCGGCCTGCGTGCAGGACCAGGAGGACGACGCCGGCCTGGAGGCGGGCTGGTGGCGCGTGCGTGCCTGCGTGCAGCCGCATGCGCCGGCGCCTTCCCGCTGGCAGGCGTGGCGGCGGCGCTGGGCGCGCACCCCGCGCTGGATCGGCTGGACGCTGGCCGCGCAGGCGCTGATCGTGTTCGCGGCGGGCACGCTGCTCTTGCTCGCGCCGCGCCTGCCGACGGCATCGGCGGACTACCGCACCCTCGGCGCCGCGCCCGCGCGCGGCAACCTGGTGGTGATGGTGGATCCGCAGATGCAGGAAGCGCGCTGGCGCGGCCTGCTGCAGGCCAGCGGCGCGCGCATCGTCGACGGGCCCAACCCGACCGGCGCCTACGTGCTGGCGGTGGCGCCGGCGCGGGTCGCGCAGGCCTGCGACGCGCTGCGCGCCGCGCCGGGCGTGCTGCTGGTCGAACGCCTCGACGGCGCAGGCGGCTGCGCCCCATGAGCCTGCGCGTGCTGCTGTTCGCGCTGCTGTGCGCGGCGATCGCCTGCGCGCGGGCGGCCCCGCCCGGCGCGGCGACGACGCCCGGTACCCAGCTGCTGCTGATGCTGCGCACCCCGCCGCCGCATTACCGGCCGGCGACCGCCTACCTCGGCGAGGCCTACCGCGACGCGCCCGGCCACGCCGCGCGCCGGCGCGCGGCGCGCGCGCTCGCCGCCGCGCAGGGCCTGCGCCTGCGCGACGACTGGCCGATGCCGGCATTGCAGGTCGATTGCTTCGTGCTCGAGGCGCCGGACGCCGACAGCGCCGCGCGCGCGGCACGGGCGCTGGCGCGCGACCCGCGCGTGGATTCGGTCGAGCCGATGCAGGAATTCCGCGTGCTCGGCGGCGGCGACCCGCTCGCGCCGGCGCAGCCGGTCACCCGCGCGTGGCGGCTGCCGGAACTGCATGCGCTGGCCACCGGCCGGGGCGTGCGCGTAGCGGTGGTCGACAGTGGCGTTGCCGCGTCGCACCCGGACCTGCGCGGCCAGGTCGACGTGCAGCGCAACTTCGTCGACGCGCGCCCGGACCCGGGCGAAGCGCACGGCACCGCGGTCGCCGGCATCATCGCCGCGCGCGCCGACGACGGCGTGGGCATCGCCGGGGTCGCGCCCGGCGCGCGCCTGCTGGCCCTGCGCGCCTGCTGGCAGCAGGACGCCGCGCACGCCGCCTGCAACAGCTTCACCCTGGCCAAGGCGCTGCAGTTCGCGATCGCGGCCCGCGCGCAGGTGCTCAACCTCAGCCTCACCGGTCCCGACGACCGCCTGCTCGCGCGCCTGATCGACGTGGCGCTGCGCCAGGGCGCGATCGTGGTCGGCGCGGTCGATGCGCGCGCGGCCGACGGCGGCTTTCCCGCCTCGCATCCCGGCGTGCTGGCGGTGGCCCGGGAAGACCAGCCGGGCGCGCACGCGCGCGTGCTGGCGCCAGGCGCCGGCGTGCCCGCGCCGCTGCCCGGCGGCGGCTGGGGGCTGGTGTCGGGCGACTCGTTCGCCGCCGCCGAGGTGAGCGGGCTGGTCGCGGTGCTGCGCCAGCTGTCGCCGGACGGCGACGGGGCGGCCGTGCGCGCGGCCTTGCAGCCGGCTGGGGTAGGCTCGCAGCCGAAGCGGCCGGAGCCGATCGATGCCTGCGCCGCGGTGGTCCGCCTGGGGCACTGTGCGTGCGCCTGCACCACCGCGCAGGCGGGGAGGCCGATGCCGCGCCAGTGAGGCGTCGACCGGATGCTGCTGCGGATCATGGCCACGTGCGGCCTGTTGCTGGTGGCCATGCAGGCGCACGCGCAGGCGAGCGCGACCCTCACGCTCGCCTCCGACGACCGCTATCGCGGCGTGTCGTTGTCGGACTCGCGGCCGGTGTTGCAGCTGGACCTCGGCGTGGACGACGCCACCGGCGACTACGCCGGCGTGTTCGCGTCCAACGCGCGACTGGGCGGGCGCGACGGCCTGCGCTGGCAGCTCTACGGCGGCCGCGCCGGCCGCTGGGGCGACGGCGCGAGCTGGGACGTGGGCGTGCGCTACTCGGCCTTCACCGAACCGGCCGGCGACGGCTCTCCCGAGGTGTACGCCGGCGTCGCCGGCCGCCGGCTCGGTGCGCACGTGGCCTACGCCTGGCGGTACTTCGGCAGCGCCGCCGGCGCGCTGTACCTGAGCTTCGACGGCGGGCAACCGCTG
>JBQCFN010000266.1:0-9107 GCA_051959035.1 Lysobacteraceae bacterium
GCCACCTGGCCCGCGCGCGCGAGGTCGCCCTGCCCGGGTCCGCCCCGGACGCCGCCGCGCCCGGCACCCCCGCGCCGACGCTGACCCGCGGCAACTTGCGCGTCAGCGGCGGCTCCGTCGTGCCGATCCTGCGCGACGCCGCCGGCGAGCCGCTGGCCTGGTGGCGCGCCTCGGGGCTCGGCCGCATCGGCATCGCCGGCTTCGACGACAGCTTCCGCCTCGTGCTCGCCGGCGATGCGGCCGCGCAAGGCGACCTGTGGGCCACGCTGTTCTCGCTGCTCGCGCGGCCCGCGGCCGCGGCGCCCGGTGCGCTCGCGGTGGACGCCTGGCGCGGCGAGCGGGTGGCGCTGTGCGGCCTGCCCGCCAATGCGGAGGTCGCGCCGCCGGAGGGGGCGCGCGTCGCCCTGCGCGTCGATCCGGCCACCGGCGCGCGCGCCTGCGCCGGCTTCTGGCCGCGGATGGCCGGCTGGCACGTGCTGTACGCCGGCGCCGCGGCACGCCCGTTCTACGTGCGCGATCCCGCCACGGCGCGCGGCCTGCGCGCCGCCGCCCTGCGCGAGGCCACCGCCGCCCTGGCGACCGCCGCGCCGGCCGGGCCCCGCCCGGGTCCGCTGGTGCCGGGCCCGCGCTGGCCGTGGTTCCTCGGCTGGCTGGCCCTCTCCGCGGCGGGCTGGTGGTTCGAACGCTCGCGGCTGGGCCGCGCCGCGCCGCGATGAACGAAAGCCGCGCCCGTTCATGCGAAAATCGCGGGTCGATGGCCCCGTAGCTCAGCTGGATAGAGCGGTCCCCTCCTAAGGGACAGGTCGCACGTTCGAATCGTGTCGGGGCCGCTACGCAGATCCCTCTGCAAGAGCCCGCACATCCCTGTGCGGACTTTCCAACGAAAAGCCGCTTGATGCCTGGGTCGCCCTGTCGCGAGCCTCGCCAAGCTCATCGCAGGAGATTGTCATGACCCACCCCGTCCTCACCGCGCTCGGCCTCGGCGACCACGAGTCCGGCACCTACCTCGGCAACGGCGAATGGTCGAAGACCACGGGCGCGGGCGTGCTGGAGCCGGTCAACCCCACCGACGGCAGCGTGCTGGCGCGGGTGGACGCGTCCTCGGCGTCCGACTACGAGACCATCGTCGAACGCGCCCAGGCCGCCTTCCGGGTCTGGCGCACCACCCCGGCGCCGCGCCGCGGCGAAGCGATCCGCCTGTGCGCCGACGCCCTGCGCACGCACAAGGACGCGCTCGGCTCGCTGGTCGCGCTGGAGATGGGCAAATCCAAGCCCGAGGGCGACGGCGAGGTGCAGGAGATGATCGACATCGGCGAGTTCGCCGTCGGCCTCTCGCGCCAGCTGTACGGCCTGACCATGCATTCCGAGCGCCCGGGCCACCGCATGTACGAGCAGTGGCATCCGCTGGGCATCGTCGGGATCATCTCGGCCTTCAACTTCCCGGTCGCGGTGTGGGCCTGGAACTCCTTCGTCGCGGCCGTGTGCGGCGACATCTCGATCTGGAAGCCCTCGCCCAAGACCCCGCTGTCGGCGATCGCCGCGATGAAGATCTGCAACGCGGCGCTGAAGGAAGGCGGCTTCCCCGACATCTTCTTCCTGTTCAACGACGCCGGCAGCGACCTCGCCCAGCAGTTCGTCGACGACAAGCGCATCCCGCTGATCAGCTTCACCGGCTCGACCCGCGTCGGCCGCCTGGTCGGCGAGCGCGTGGCGCAGCGCATGGGCCGCTCGCTGCTCGAGCTCGGCGGCAACAACGCGATCATCGTCGACGAGACCGCCGACCTGAAGCTGGCGATCCCCGCGATCGTGTTCGGCGCCGTCGGCACCGCCGGCCAGCGCTGCACCACCACCCGCCGCCTGATCGTGCACGAATCGATCCATGCCGACGTGCTGGCGAAGCTGGTCACCGCCTACAAGCAGGTCGAGGGCAAGATCGGCGACCCGACAGACCCGAAGAACCTGATGGGCCCGCTCAACAGCCGCGACGCGGTGCAGGCCTACCTCGACGCGATTGCCAAGGCGAAGGCGGCCGGCGGCAAGGTCGAGACCGGCGGCGCCGCGATCGACCGCCCCGGCAACTTCGTCCTGCCGACGATCATCACCGGCCTGACCAACGACGCCGAGATCGTCCAGCACGAAACCTTCGCGCCGATCCTCTACGTGATGCCCTACCGCACGCTGGACGAAGCGATCGCCATGCAGAACGCGGTGCCGCAGGGCCTGTCGTCGTCGATCTTCACCACCAACCTGAAGGCCGCCGAGCAGTTCCTGTCGGCGGCGGGTTCGGACTGCGGCATCGCCAACGTCAACATCGGCACCTCGGGCGCCGAAATCGGCGGCGCCTTCGGCGGCGAGAAGGAAACCGGCGGCGGCCGCGAGTCCGGCTCCGACGCCTGGAAGGCCTACATGCGCCGGCAGACCAACACGATCAACTACTCCGACGCGCTGCCGCTGGCGCAGGGCATCAAGTTCGACCTGTAGGCCGCGCGTCGCGATGGCCGATCCCTGCTCGCCCACGGAGCGCTTCGGTGACCGCGCCGCGGAGTACGCGCGGCATCGCCCGGGCTACCCGGCGGCGCTGGGGGCGTGGCTGCGGCAAACGGGGATCGGGCCGGGGCCGGTCGCCGACATCGGCGCCGGCACCGGGCAGTCGGCGCGGCTGTGGCGCGGGCTCGGCCGCGACGTGGTCGCCATCGAGCCCAACGACGCGATGCGCGCCGCCGGCGAGGCGGCGCTGGCGGACGCCGGCGTCGCGTGGCGCAAGGCGACCGCCGAGGACACCACGCTCGACGCTGCCAGCGTCGGGGTCGTGTCGACCGCGCAGGCCTTCCACTGGTTCGACCGCGATCGCGTCCGCGCGGAATGGCGGCGAATCCTGCGCCCGGGCGGATCGGTGGTGGTGTTCTGGAACCAGCGTGCGACGCAACGCTCGCCGTTCGCCGCCGCAATCGAGGCGCTGATGGCCGAGTGGGGCCGCGACTACGCCGCGGTCGCCGCGCGCAAGCCCGACGAGGCGGCGATGCGCGCGTGGTTCGACGGCGGCCTGCGCGCGGCCGCGTGCTTCCCGCACGTGCAGCGGCTCGACCGCGCCGGCCTGCGCGGGCGGCTGTTGTCCTCCTCCGCCATGCCGCGACCGGGCCAACCCGGCCACGCCGGCATGCTGGCCGCGCTCGACGCCCTGTTCGACCGCCACGCGGTCGGCGGCACGGTCGCGCTCGACTATGACACCCGCGCCTTCGCCGGTACGCTGCACTGATGTATTCGCTCGCCCGCCCGTTCCTGTTCACCCTCGACGCCGAGCGCGCGCACGGCCTGGGACTGGCCTCGCTGGAGGCCGCCTACCGCGCCGGCGCCTCGGCACTGCTGGCGACCCGGCCGCAGCCGCTGCCCACCAGGGTGCTCGGCCTGACCTTCCCCAATCCGGTCGGCCTCGCCGCCGGGCTGGACAAGAACGGCGCGCACGTCGACGCGCTGCTCGCGCTGGGCTTCGGCTTCGTCGAGGTGGGCACGGTCACGCCGCGCCCGCAGCCCGGCAATCCGAAGCCACGCATGTTCCGCCTGCCCGCGCACCAGGCGATCATCAACCGGCTCGGCTTCAACAACGAGGGCGTCGATGCGCTGGTGCGCAACGTCTCGCGGGCCAGGCGCAAGGGCGGCCTGCTCGGCATCAACATCGGCAAGAACAAGGACACCCCGAACGAGTCGGCCGAGCAGGACTACCTGTTCTGCCTCGAGCGCGTGTACCCGCTCGCCGACTACGTCACCGTCAACATTTCCTCGCCCAACACCGCCGGCCTGCGCGAGCTGCAGGAGGAGCAGGCGCTGCGCCGCCTGGTCGGCACGCTGCGCGAGGCGCAGGAACGGCTGGGCGCGCAGCACGGCCGGCGCGTGCCGATGCTGGTGAAGGTGGCGCCGGACCTGTCCGACGACGACATCGACGCGGCCGGGCGCGTGCTCGCCGACCTCCAGGTCGACGGCGTCATCGCCACCAACACCACGGTCTCGCGCCTCGCCGTGCAGGACGATCCGCTCGCGCGCGAGACCGGCGGCCTGTCCGGCGCGCCGCTGATGGACAAGGCGACCGCGGTGCTGCGCATGCTGCGCACGCGCCTGCCCGGCTCCATCCCGCTCATCGGCGTGGGCGGCGTGCTCAGCGGCGCCGACGCGGCGAAGAAGATGGCCGCTGGCGCCGACCTCGTGCAGCTCTACACCGGCCTGGTCTACCGCGGCCCGGCGCTGGTCGCCGAAAGCGTGGACGCCATGCGCCGGCGCAAGCAGGCGCCGAGCCGTGGACACCTGCCACCCCATGACTGAGGCGTACCGGCTGGCCGAGCGCGCGCGGCTGGATGCGCGCAACACCTTCGGCGTGCCCGCGCGCGCCGGGCTGCTGGTGGAAGTACAGGACAGCGCCGCGCTGCCCGAGCTGTTCGGCTACGCGATGCTGCGCGACGGGCCGGTGCTGGTCCTGGGCGGCGGCAGCAACGTGCTGTTCGCCGGCGATCCGCCGGGCGCGGTGCTGGCGCTGGCCGCGCAGTCGATCCGCATCGTCGCGGACGATGGCGAACGGGCGATCGTGCGCGCCGACGCCGGCGTCGAATGGCACGCGCTGGTGCTGTGGACGCTCGGCCACGGCCTCGCCGGGCTGGAGAACCTCGCGCTGATCCCCGGCACCGTCGGCGCCGCGCCGATCCAGAACATCGGCGCCTACGGGGCGGAAGTGCGCGAGTGCGTCCACGTGGTCGAGGCCTTCGATCGCGACGCGCGCACGTTGCAGCGCCTGCCGGCGGCGGACTGCGCGTTCGCCTACCGCGACAGCCGTTTCAAGCGCGAGCCGGACCGCTTTGTGGTCACCGCGGTCGAGTTCGCCCTGTCGCGCACGCCGCGCCTGCGGCTGGACTACGCCGGCATCGGCGACGAGCTCGCCGCGATGGGTGCGGCGGCGCCGACGCCGTCGCTGGTCGCCGAGGCGGTGTGCCGGATCCGCCGCCGCAAGCTGCCCGACCCGGCGGTGGTCGGCAACGCCGGCAGCTTCTTCAAGAACCCGATCGTGCCCGTGGCGCAGGCGGAGGCGCTGCAGGCGGCGCACCCGGCCTTGCCGGTGTTCCGTGGCGGCGACGAGGCCAGCCGCAAGCTGTCCGCCGCATGGCTGATCGACCAGTGCGGCTGGAAGGGCCACCGCGAGGGCGACGCCGGCGTCGCCGCGTCCCATGCGTTGGTGCTGGTCAACCACGGCGGCGCCACCGGCATGCAGCTGCTCGACCTCGCGCGGCGCATCGCCGCCTCGGTGCAGGAACGCTTCGGCGTCGCGCTGGAGCCGGAACCGCGCATCGTCGGGGCGCACTGGTGACACCGTCACGCGCGCCATTCCGGCTCCCGGCGAGCATGCGCGCATGACCACCCACGTCCGCGCCGCGCTGCTGATGCTGGCCAGCACGCTGTTCTTCGGGCTGATGGCCATCACCATCCGCTATGCGTCGAGGAGCCTGTCGACGTTCGAGATCGCGTTCTTCCGCAACGCCTTCGGCCTGCTCGCACTGCTGCCGCTGCTGCTGCGCGGCGGCGCCGGCCTGCCCCGCACGCGCCAGCTGCCCAAGTACCTGCTGCGCAGCGCGATCGGCATCGGCTCGATGCTGTGCGGCTTCTGGGCGATCGGCCACCTGCCGCTGTCGCAGGCGATCGCGCTGTCGTATTCGACGCCGCTGTTCGTCACTATCCTCGCCGTGTTCTGGCTCGGCGAGCTGGTCCGCAAGCGCCGCTGGGCGGCGGTGCTGGTCGGCTTCATCGGCGTGCTGGTGGTGGTCAGGCCGGGCACCAGCGGCTTCAGCCTGGGCTCGCTGGTCGCGGTGTCGGCAGCGGTGTTCAGCGCGGTGGTCGCGATCCAGATCAAGCAGCTTTCGCGCGTGGATCCGCCGGACACGATCGTGTTCTACACCTACGCGTTCTGGGTGCCGCTGTCGCTGGTGCCCGCGCTGTTCGCCTGGCAGTGGCCGGATGCGCGCGCGTGGCTTTGGCTGGTGCTCACCGGCCTGTGCGGCACCGGCGGCCAGCTGCTGTGGACGCGCGCGCTCAAGCTCGGCGACGTGTCGGCGCTGACCCCGATCAGCTTCATGCAGCTGCCGGTGGTGGCGACCGCCGGCTTCTTCCTGTTCGGCGAATCGATCGACCGCTGGACGGTGGTCGGCGCGGCGATCATCCTCGCGGCCAACGCCTACATCGCCCACCGCGAGGCGCGGCTGGCGCGCAGGGCGGGGACCAACGCGCCGATCGAGGCGGCCAAGCCCGGCGAGTGACGCCGGCAGGCGTCCTCCACCGTTACGGCCCAGCAGGCAGGAGCGACCCGATGAAGTCCGACAATGGGCAGGCGCTGAGCAAGGTTCCGGAGGTCACGCTCGGCTTCTGGGTGCTGAAGATCCTCGCCACCACCCTCGGCGAGACCGGCGGGGACGCGGTCTCGATGTCGATGGGCCTGGGCTACCTCGTCGGCACGGCGATCTTCGCGGCAGTGTTCCTCGCCATGGTCAGCGTGCAGATCCGCGCGGAGCGTTTCCACCCGTACGTGTACTGGACGACGATCGTGGCGACCACCACCGTCGGCACCACCCTCGCCGACTTCGCCGACCGCTCGCTCGGCATCGGTTATCCCGGTGGCTCGGCCCTGTTGCTGGCGCTGCTGCTCGCTTCGCTCTTCGCGTGGCACCGCGCGCTCGGCACGATCGCGGTGGACAGCGTGGCGACGCCGAAAGCGGAGGCCTTCTACTGGGTGACGATCATGTTCTCGCAGACGCTGGGCACCGCGCTCGGCGACTGGACGGCGGACACGGCGGGGCTCGGCTACACCGGCGCGGCGATTGTGTTCGGGGCGCTGCTGGTGCTGCTGGCCGCGGCGTATTACTGGACGCGCCTCTCGCGCACGGCGCTGTTCTGGACCGCCTTCATCCTGACCCGCCCACTCGGCGCGACGCTCGGCGACTTCCTCGACAAGCCCGTCGCGCACGGCGGCCTGGCGCTCAGCCGCTACACCGCCTCGCTGGCCTTGCTGGCGGCGATGCTGGTGCTGGTGGTCGCGCTGCCGCACCGCGCGGCGCGGCGCGCGCACTGATCACCGCGCTTCGGGCAGCGGCTTGGGCGGGACGCCCCACGGCTTGAGCGAGCGACGGAACACCAGTCCGTAGGCGCCGGCGGTCCACACCGCGGCCGCGCACCAGCCGGCGAGGATGTCGGACGGGTAATGCACGCCGAGGTAGACGCGCGCCCAGCCCACCCACAGCACGAACAGCGCGCCCAGCAGCGTCGCCGGCCAGCGCCACGGCGTGCCCCACGGCGTGCGCCGGCTCCAGCACAGCAGCACCAGCGCGAACACCAGCGTCATCGAACCCATCGCGTGGCCGCTCGGGAAGCTGTAGCTGTGCTCCGGCGCGAGGGAGAGCCACAGCGTGGGCCGCGCGCGCTGGAACGAGTGCTTGGCGCCAAGGTTGAGCAGCGCCGAGCCGGCCACCGCGATGCCGGCGAACAGGCCTTCGCGGAAGCGCCGCCGCCACGCCAGCACGAGCACCAACAGGAGGTCGGCGGGCACCACGCCCCAGGCGTAGCCAATCGCGGAGGCGTCCAGCGCGAGGCGATCGAGCACGGGCGCGGCGTGGGCGTGCAGCAGTTCCAGCACCGGCTGGTCGAACGCGAACGGCTCGCCCTCGCGCAATTCCTCCACCAGCGCGCCGAATCCCCACAGCGGCAACAGCACGCCGAGGAAGACCAGCAGCAGGCGCCGCCCGTGGACCCGCAGGAACGCCGCGCCGAAGCGCGCTTCCTGGCGGGCGGTGCGGGCGACCTCAGCCGGCGTCTGCGGCGGAGGCGACCGCTGCGGTTCCGAACCGGCGCTCGACATAGGCATCGATCAGGGCGACGAAGTCGCTGGCGATGCTATCGCCGCGCAGGGTGACGGTCTTTTCACCATCGACGAACACCGGCGCCGACGGCGCCTCGCCGGTGCCGGGCAGCGAGATGCCGATGTTGGCGTGGCGCGATTCGCCGGGACCGTTCACCACGCAGCCCATCACCGCGAGGGTGAGGTTCTCGGCGCCGGGATGGGTGATCTTCCACTGCGGCATCTTCGCGCGCACGTGCTCCTGCACCGTCTTCGCCAGCTCCTGGAAGAAGCTGCTGGTGGTGCGGCCGCAGCCGGGGCAGGCGGTCACCATCGGGGTGAACGCGCGCAGGCCCATCGTCTGCAGCAGCTCCTGCGCGACCACCACTTCGTTGCTGCGCGGCGCGCCGGGTTCGGGCGTCAGCGAGATGCGGATGGTGTCGCCGATGCCTTCCTGCAGCAGCACGGCGAGCGCGGCGGCGGAAGCGACGATGCCCTTGCTGCCGATGCCGGCTTCGGTCAGGCCCAGGTGCAGGGCGAAGTCCGAGCGTGCGGCGAGCGCGCGATAGACGGCGATCAGTTCCTGCACGCCGCTGACCTTGGCGCTGAGGATGATGCGGTCGGCGGGCAGGCCGAGTTCCACCGCGCGGTGCGCGGAATCCAGCGCCGAGCGGATCAGCGCCTCGCGCAGCACTTCGGCGGCGTCGCGCGGATCGGCCAGGCGCGCGTTCTCGTCCATCAGCCGGGCGGCCAGTGCCTGGTCCAGCGACCCCCAGTTGGCGCCGATGCGCACCGGCTTGCCGTGGCGGATCGCGAATTCCACCAGCTGGGCGAACTGCACGTCCTTCTTCTTGCCGAAGCCGACGTTGCCCGGGTTGATCCGGTACTTGGCCAGCGCCTCGGCGCAGGCCGGCTCCTTCGCCAGCAGCTGGTGGCCGTTGTAGTGGAAGTCGCCGATCAGCGGCACGTCGACGCCCATCATCCGCAGGCGTTCGACGATGCGCGGCACGGCCGCGGCCGCCTCCGGCGTGTTGACGGTCACGCGCACGAGTTCCGAGCCGGCCCGCCACAGGTCGGCGACCTGCCTGGCGGTCGCGACGACGTCCGCGGTGTCGGTGTTGGTCATCGACTGGACGACCACCGGCGCGCCGCCGCCGAGCAGGACCTGGCCGACCTGCACCTGGCGGGTGGGCCGGCGCGGCGCCGGGCCGAACGCCCACTCCTGCAGCGGGGCGACGAGGGTGGC
>JBQCFN010000267.1:0-6169 GCA_051959035.1 Lysobacteraceae bacterium
GGCCCGCCGGAAGAGGGCGGCGAACCGGAGGCCGACGCGGCGGACCCCGCGTTACCCGGCGTGGAGCTCGCCATCCTCACCGCCGACTGCCTGCCGGGCGCGTTCTGCGCCGACGACGGCCGCGAGGTGGGCGCCGCGCATGCCGGCTGGCGCGGCCTCGCCGCCGGCGTGCTGGAGGCGACGGTGGCGGCGATGCGGGTGCCGCCGGCGCGCGTGCTCGCCTGGCTGGGACCCGCGGCCGGGCCGCTGGCCTACGAGGTCGGCGCGGAGGTGCGCGATGCCTTCCTCGACCACGACGCGCGCGCCGCCGGCGCCTTCGCCGCCACCCGTCCCGGCCATTGGCGCGTGGACCTGGACGCCCTCGCGCGCCAGCGCCTGTCCGATGCCGGCGTCAGCCGCGTTTCCGGCGGCGGCCTGTGCACGATCGCCGAACCCGCGCGCTTCTTCTCGCACCGCCGCGACCAGCGCACGGGGCGGATGGCGACCCTCGTCTGGCGCGATCCGCCGGCCGACGCGGCCCCGATGTAGGAGCGGCTTGCAGCCGCGCGCTTCTTGCGTCGTCAGAAGAGCGCGCGGCCATGGGCCGCTCCTGCGGTCGGCGCTCGCGCGGGGCCGGCGCTGCCGCGGGCGGCGCTTCAGGCCCCCGCCAGCGCCCCCAGGTAACTCTGCCGCCAGGCGGTGATGTCGTGCCGTTCGAGCGTGGCCATCATCGCGCGCGAGCGTTCGCGCCGTTCGGCCAGCGGCATGTCGCGTGCGGTCGCGATCGCGTCGGCGACGCCATCGAGGTCGTACGGATTCACCTGCAGCGCCTCGCGCAGCTCGCTCGCCGCGCCGGCGAAGCGCGACAGCACCAGCACGCCGGGGTCCTCGGGGTCCTGCGAGGCGACGTATTCCTTCGCCACCAGGTTCATGCCGTCGCGCAACGGCGTGACCAGCCCGACGTCGGCGGCGCGGTAGAAGCCGGTCAGCACGTCGTGCGGGAAGTTGCGGTTCACGTAGCGCATCGGCGTCCAGTCCGGCGACGCATGCAGGCCGTTGACGTGGCCGGCCAGGCCCTCCAGCGTGCGCCGCAACGCCTGGTATTCCGGCACCTCGCCGCGCGAGGGCGGCGCGATCTGCAGGAAGGTGAGGTGGCCGCGCTGCTCCGCGTGGCGTTCGAGGTAGCGCTCGAACGCGCGGAAGCGCTCGGGCAGCCCCTTGGAATAGTCGAGCCGGTCGACGCCGATCGCCAGCGAGCGGCCGGTGAGCGATTCGCGCAGCCGCTGCACCGCCTGCTTGCGCACCGCTGCCTTCGCCTTCTGCGCGATGCCGCGGGTGTCGATGCTGATCGGGAACGCGCCGGCGCGGAAGCGGCGGCCGTCGGCGGTTTCCAGCTCGCCCTGGGCGATGATCCGGCCGCCGCCGAACAGGCGCACGTAGTCCTGGAAGCGTTCTAGGTCGCGCACCGTCTGGAAGCCGACGAGGTCGTAGGACGACAGCGCGGCGAACAGCTCGCGGTGCGCGGGCAGCGCGGCGAGCAGGTCGGAGGAGGGCATCGGCACGTGCAGGAAGAAGCCGATCCGGTTGCCCACGCCGCGCTCCCGCAGCCGCTGCGCCAGCGGGATCAGGTGGTAGTCCTGCACCCAGATGATGTCGTCCTCCTGCAGCTCGGCCGCGAGGCGGTCGGCGAACAGCGCGTTGACGTGCAGGTAGCCGGCCCAGGTCTCGCGGCTGTAGTCGACCAGGTCCATGCGGAAATGCAGCAGCGGCCACAGCGTGCGGTTGGCGAAGCCGTTGTAGTAGGCCTCGAAGTCGACCCAGGACAGGTCGATGGTGACGAAACGGATGTTGCCGTCGCGCTCGACGTGGCGCTCGCCGGATTCGCCGCGGATGCGCTTGCCGCTCCAGCCGAACCACATGCCGCCGGTTTCCTCCAGCGCCCCGCGCAGCGCCATGGCGAGGCCGCCGGCGCGCGCGGCGTCGTGCGGCAGCGGGACGCGGTTGGAGACGACGACGAGGCGGCTCATGCGGGGCTCGATCGGCGGGGACGGGTCATCCGGTTTCCTCGTGCATGGTGGCGCGGCCGGCTCAGGCCGCGTCCGTCCACGGCCGGCTCAGCCGCTGCGCGGCGATGATCAGGCCGACGTGCGAATAGGTCTGCGGGAAATTGCCCCACAGCTCGCCATCCTCGAAGGCGAGGTCCTCCGACAGCAGCCCGAGCGGGTTGCGCTGCGCCAGCAGCCGCTCGAACATCGCCCGCGCCTCGCCCAGCCGGCCGATCGCGGCGAGTGCGTCGATGTACCAGAACGTGCAGATGGTGAAGCTGGTTTCCGGCGCGCCGAAGTCGTCCGGGGCGATGTAGCGGAACAGCGCGTCGCCGCGCTTGAGCTCGCGGCCGATCGCCTCGACGGTGGCGACGAAGCGCGGGTCGAGCGCGTCGACGAAGCCGAGGTCGGCGAGCAGAAGCAGGCTGGCGTCCAGGCGGTCGCCGCCGAACGCGTCGGCGAAATGTCCGCGTTCGGCGTTCCATGCCTCGCGCAGCACGCGCTCGCGGATGATGCCGGCGCGCTCGCGCCAGTACGCGACGCGCTCGCCGAGGCCGAAGCGCGCCGCCACCTTCGCCAGGCGGTCGCACGCGGCCCAGCACATCACGCTGGAATAGGTGTGCACGTGGGCGCGGCCGCGGAATTCCCACAGGCCCGCGTCGGGCTGGTCGTGCAGCGCGAACGCGCGCTCGCCGAGCGGCTCCAGGCGCTGGAACATCGCCACGTCGCCCGGGCGCTCCAGCCGCTGGTCGAAGAACAGCTGGGTCGACGCCAGCACCACGCTGCCGTAGACGTCGTGCTGCTTCTGGATCCAGGCGAGGTTGCCGCGCCGGACCGGGCCCATGCCGCGATAGCCGGCGAGCGTCGGCACTTCCTCCTCGGCGAGCTCGGTCTCGAAGCCGATGCCGAACACCGGCTGCAGGGTGTGCTCCTCGCCGGCGACGAGGTTGAAGATGTAGCGGATGTATTCCTCCATGCTGCGCGTCGCGCCGAGCCGGTTGAGCGCCCGCACCACGAAGGCCGCGTCGCGCAGCCAGCAGTAGCGGTAGTCCCAGTTGCGCGGCGTGTGCGGCGCCTCCGGGATGGACGTGGTCAGCGCGGCGACGATCCCGCCGGTGTCCTCGTACTGGCACAGCTTGAGCGTGATCGCGCTGCGGATCACCGCCTCCTGCCATTCCAGCGGGATCGACAGGTAGCGCACCCACTCGCGCCAGTAGGCGATGGTCTGGCGCTCGGCGTGGCGCAGGAACTCGTCGACCGGCTGGGTCAGCGTCTCGTCGGGGCCGAGCACGCAGTGCAGGTCGTGCTCGAGCAGGAACGGCAGCTCGTCGCGCACCAGCCGCAGCGGCGCGTCGGTGGTCAGCCGCAGGATCATGTCCGGCAGCAGGAAGCGCAGGTGGTTGCTGCCCCAGGTGCGCTCTGGCACGCGCGCGCCCCAGTCGGCGAGCGGGCGCAGGCGCAGGCGGATGCGCGGGCTGCCGGCGATGCGGCGGATCCGCCGCACCAGCATCACCGGGCGGTAGAAGCGGCCATGCTGGTGCCAGCGCGGGGCGAAGTCGGTGAGCTCGACGATGCCGCCGTGCGCGTCGTGCAGGCGCGTGCACAGGATCGCGGTGTTGGCGATGTAGTGCTGCTGGGCGCCGACGAAGTCCTCCAGCTCGACCGACCAGTCGCCCCCGCCCAAGGCCGGCTGCAGCAGCGCGCAGAACGCGGGGTCGCCGTCGAAGGCCGGCAGGCAGCACCACACCACCCGGCCCTGCGCGTCGACCAGCGCGCCGAGGCTGCCGTTGCCGACCAGGCCGAGGTCGAGGTTGGGCTGCGCGCGCGGGGCGTTCATCGGGCGTCCTCCATGGCCAGCCAGTCGAGCACCTCGGCGGGGCCGCCCAGGCCGTAGTGCGCGGCGCTCGGCTCGCGCGGGCCGACCAGCACGCTCACGCCGCCGTGCGCGTTCACCACCGCGAAGCCGCTCTCGTCGGTCACGTCGTCGCCGACGAACGCCGGCACCCGTCCGCGGAACGGCGGCTCGTCCATCAGCGCGCGGATCGCCGCGCCCTTGTCGCCCGCGGCGGGACGCAGCTCGACCACGTGGTCGCCATGCTGCAGGCGGTAGCCGGGCAGGCGCGGCAGCGCGGCCTCGGCGAAGGCGCGCAGGGCCTGCGCCGCCTGCGGCGCGCGCCGCCAGTGCAGGCCGATCGCCGCGCCCTTGTCCTCGACCAGCGCACCGGGAAAGCCGCCGGCGAGCGCGCGCGCTTCCTGCTGGATCGCGCCCAGCACCGGCGAGCGCGGGGGCGCGACGATTTCGGCCACCGCGCTGCGGCGCTCCAGCCCGTGCAGGCCCGCCGCGGTGAGGCGCAGCGGCGCGAACAGCGCGTCGAGGCTGCTCAGCGCGCGCCCGCTGACCAGCGCGACCGCGCCGTCCAGGCGCGCGCCCAGGCGTTCGAGCAGCGCCGGCAGCTGCGGCGGCACGGCGACCTCGTCCGGTGCATCGGCGAACTCGAGCAGGCAACCGTCGACGTCGAGGAACAACGCCCAGTCGTCGGCCGGTCGCGGCGGTCGCGGCCGTGGCGGGTCGCGGTGCGTAGGCATGCGCGCAGTCTGGCCAAGCCGCCGTTAGCGTTTGGTTCACGCCGGGTTCGCGCGGGCGGCGCCCGCGCCGATGCAAAGGCCCGCGCCGGGATGTCGCCGCTAGCCGGCGGCCGGATGCAGCAGGCCGATCACCGCCTCGCGCGCCTGCCGCGCGAGCGTGTTGCGGTCGCCGCTGGCCAATCCGGTCGTCGCGATCGGATCGCCGAAGCGCACGGCGATCACGCCCGGCCGCACGCGGAAGCCCGCCGCCGGCAGCACCGCGCCGCTGCCCTGCAGCGCCACCGGCACCACCGGCACGCCGGCCGCGATCGCGACCTGGAACAATCCGCCCTTGAATGGCCCGACGCTGCCGTCGCGGCTGCGCGTGCCTTCCGGGAAGGCGCACAGGATCGCGCCGCCGCGCACCAGCGCGACCGCCTCGCGCAGGCGCCGCGGCGAACTGCGCGCGCTGCCGCGCTCGATGAAGACCATGCCCATCTGCCGCGCATACCAGCCGACGAAGGGCACCTGGTCCATTTCCTGCTTGAGCACGAAGCGCAGCGGCGCCGGCACCGCGCGGAACAGGGCGCAGACATCGATGATCGACTGGTGGTTGGCGACCAGCACGCAGGGCCGCGACCAGTCGACCCGTTCCGCGCCCTCGACCCGCAGCCGCGCGCCGGCGCCGGCCAGCAGGCCCGGCGCCCACCAGCGCGAAGCCATCCGCAGGGGCCAGTGCCGGCCGCGGGTCAGCAGCCGCACCAGCAGGGCGACGCAGATCAGGCCCGCCGTCCAGCCCAGCGTGAAGGCCAGCTGCAGGCCGTTCCAGCACAACCAGGCGGCCGCCTTCGCCCGGCCATCGCGGCGGCTTCCCGCCGCAAGCACGCTCGCTCCCACTTGGCCCACACCCCCCGCACAGGTCGCGCGGGAGGATACGGCGCCGCCCCCGCGCCGGCCAGCGCTGCCTTGTGCCCGGCGCCGGCCGCCCGCATCTACGCCCCGGTTTCCACTCGTCCCTGTCCCAGCCCCGGAGGATCGCGCCCATGCGCATGGACAAGCTTACCTCGCGCTTCCAGCAGGCGCTGGCGGACGCACAGTCGCTGGCGGTCGGCCGCGACCACAACCTGATCGAACCCGCGCACCTGATGGCCGCGCTGCTCGACCAGCAGGGCGGCGGCACCCGCCCGCTGCTGGCCCAGGCCGGGGTCAACGTGCCGCTGCTGCGCGAGCGCCTGGGCGAGATCCTCGACAAGCTGCCGAAGGTGTCCGGCCAGGCCGGCAACATCAGCGTCGGCAACGACCTCGGCCGCCTCCTCAACGTCACCGACAAGCTGGCCCAGCAGCGCGGCGACAGCTTCATCGCCAGCGAGCTGTTCGTGCTGGCGGCGCTCGAAGACGGCGGCGAGCTGGGCCGCGCGCTCAAGGCCGCCGGCGCCACGAAGCAGAAGCTCGAGGCCGCGATCGACGCCGTGCGCGGCGGCGAGAAGGTGCAGTCGGAGAACGCCGAGGACCAGCGCCAGGCATTGGAGAAGTACACCATCGACCTCACCGCCCGCGCCGAATCGGGCAAGCTCGACCCG
>JBQCFN010000268.1:0-3692 GCA_051959035.1 Lysobacteraceae bacterium
TCGTCCAGCCAGATGTAGTAGCGGCCGCCGTCGTGCGGGCGGCCGTCGTCGAGCGCGGTGTCCAGGTGCAGGATCGCGTTGGTGCCCTCGCGCCCTTGCGGATCGAAGAACGACTGCACGGTCGGCATCTGGGTGACCGTGCCGGTGAGCTCGCGGCCGTCGGCCAGCCGCAGCTGCACGCGCTCGTCCTGCGACAGCTGCAGCGCGATCGCCTCGAGCTGGGCGATCTCGTCCTGGCGCGTGTGCACGCGCGGCGCGACCCGGGTCATGGCGTCACCTGTGGCGGGGGCTCGCCGCCACGCTAACCACGCGCGCGGCAAGCAGCGGTGAAGTCAACGCGACGGCGCGAGCCGCCAGACCACGCCGCCGACGTCGTCGGCGACCAGCAGCGCGCCGTCGCGCGCCACCGCCACGCCGACCGGGCGGCCGAGCGCGTGGCCCCCGGCATCGACGAAGCCGGTCAGCACGTCCTCCGGCAAGCCCGCCGGGCGGCCATCGATGAACGGCACGAACACCACGCGATAGCCGCTGAACGGGCGCCGGTTCCATGAGCCGTGCTGGCCGACGAAGGCGCCGCCGCGATAGCGCGGCGGCAGCAGCGTGCCGGTGTAGAACGCGAGCCCGAGCGAGGCGGTGTGCGGGCCGAGCGCGTAGTCGGGCACGACCGCGCGCGCGACCAGGTCGGGGCGCGGCGGTTGCGGGCGGGGATCGACGTGCGTGCCGTACCAGCTGTACGGCCAGCCGTTGAACGCTCCTTCGCGCTCCGCGGTCAGGTAGTCGGGGACGATGTCGCTGCCGAGCTCGTCGCGCTCGTTCACCACCACCCACAGCGCGCCGCTGTCCGGCTGCCAGTCCATCCCGACCGGGTTGCGCAGGCCGCTGGCGAACACGCGGTGCGCGCCGGTCGCCGGATCGATCTCCCAGATCGCGGCGCGTCCCACTTCGGCCGCCATGCCGTTCTCGCCGGCGTTGCTGTTGGAGCCGACGCCGACGTAGAGCCGCGTGCCATCGCGGCTGGCGAGCAGGCTCTTGGTCCAGTGGTGGTTGATCGGCCCGCCCGGCAGCGCCGCCACCTGCCGCGGCGGCGCGTCGATGCGCAGGGCGCCCTGCGCGTAGGGCACGCGCACCAGCGCATCGGCGTTGGCGACGTACAGGCTGTCGCCGACCAGCGCCATGCCGAACGGCGAGTGCAGGCCGGACAGCAGCACGCTGCGGGTGTCGGCGACGCCGTCGCCGTCGGCGTCCCGCAGCAGGGTGATGCGGTCGGCGCTGGGCCGGCCGGAACCGGCGCGGCGCATCAGCAGGTGCATGACCTTGCCCTTCAGGCCGCGGGCGTCGCCCGGGCGCACCGGGGCGTCGGTCTCGGCGACCAGCACGTCGCCGTCGGGCAGCACGTGCAGCCAGCGCGGATGGTCGAGGCCGCGCGCGAAGGCCTGCACGGCGAAGCCGGGCGCGGGCGTCGGCATCGCGCCGTCGGGCCAGCCGGTGGCGGTGGCGACGTGCACGGTCGGGACGAGCGCGCGCACCGGCGGCGGCAACACGGGATCGGGGCCGCTACCGGCGCGCACGCTCAGCCGCGCCGACTCGCCGCAACCGGCGAGGGCGGCGCAGGCGAGCAGCAGGCTGGACCACCAGCGGCCGGGGCGCATGCGCAGGCTCCTTCGCGGACACCGCGAGCTTCGGCGGGGCCGCGTGACCGCGGTGCGAGCGGCGCGTCAGGCGCGGGGCGCGTGGTGGCGGCGGACGAGGTCGGCCATCCACGACAGGCCGAGGCAGCCGGCGACCGCCAGCCCCCACTGCACGAGCAGGCCGCCCTGCGTCGCGGGCAACAGCGCCCGGCTGGCGCGCCACCACTCGCCGCCGTACAGCATCGCGGTGACCACGCCGGCGAAAGCGAGCGCGGCCAGCAGCAGCTGGGTGGCGACCTGTTCCAGCCGGCCGTCGGCGCGCGCGCGCGCCTGCGCGCGGGCGGCGACCTGCGCGGCGAAGCCGGCCGGCAGCGCCTCCGCCAGCGGCGCGCGCAGGGCGCGCGCGACCTGGCGGTATTGCGCCAGTGCCGGGTCCTCGCCGCGCGGCGCGCCGTCGCGCTCCTCGCGCAGCGCGCGCTCCTGGAGCTGCCACTCGTGCTCGTCGATGGACTCGTCGGCGTGGCCGTGCGGATCGATGTGGTGGATGTTCATGCGGCGACTCCCATCCGCGGCGCCAGCACCTCGCGCAGGCGCTGGCGGCTGCGGAACAGATGGCTCTTGATCGTGCCCTCGGCGAGCCCGGTGATGCGTGAAATCTCGGCGATCGGCACGTCGTCGAGGTGGTACAGGGTCAGCACGGTGCGCTGCACCGGCGGCAGCCGCTCGATCGCGGCGTGCAGGTCGCGGGCGGCCTGTTCGTCCCCGGCCGCGCCCTCGAGGTCGAAGCCATCGCCGACGCGTTCCAGCAGCGGCGTGCCGTCGGCATCGTCCGCCTCCACCAGCGGCAGGCGCTTGCGCTCGAGGTGGCGCTTGGCCATCGAATAGGCCACCTGGCCGATCCACGACTTCAGCGGCGCGTCGAAGCGGTACTGGTGCAGGCAACGGTGCACCCGCAGGAAGGCCTCCTGGCACAGCTCGCGGGTATCCTCGGGGTGGCGGACCATGCGCTGGATGATGTGCCAGCACAGGCCCTGGTACTCGCGCACGAGCTGCTCGAAGGCGCCCGGCGCGTTGGCCAGCACGGCGGTCACCAGGGCGCGGTCGTCGGTCGTGCCGGAAGCGGTCATGCCATCGTGGATACGCCCGCGGGCCGGCCGGTTGCAAGCCGGTCCGGGCGCGGCGGGCGTGGGCTGCAACCGCCATCGCGGCGGCCGTATCTCCATCCCCGAAGCCCACACCCCGCCGCGGAGCCCGCCATGAATTTCGAGATCCTGATCCCCATCACCCTGTTCCTCTGCATCGCCTACGCCATCAAGGCGGTGGTCGACGCCCGCGTCCGCCGGCAGATGGTCGACAGCAACGGCGCCCAGGACCTGGTGCGCTCGATGCTGGAAAGCGAGGAAATCCGCCGCCGCCACGGCTCGCTGCGCTGGGGCGTGGTGCTGGTGGCGCTGGCGATCGGCTTCGGCCTGATCCAGGCCTCTGGCTGGGACGAGATCAACCCGGGCGTGATCGCCATCCTCGTCGGCGCCACCGGCCTGGGCAACCTCGCCTACTACCTGCTCGCGCGCAAAATCGCCTGACCCCTGCTCCGGGCGCCGGCCCGCCCGGCGCGCCTGCGCCGCTCCCTGCAGGAGCGGCTTGCAGCCGCGAGCTTTTTTGGCCTGCCCCCGGTCCGCGAAGCCGGGCCCACGCCTGCGAGCGATCCTGCAAACCGCCAAGGCAAACTAGCGGCTGCCAGCCGCTCCTGCCAACGGCAAAGGCAAAGCTCGCGGTTGCGCGTCGCTCCGACCAAGGGCAAAGGCAAAGCTCGCGGCTGCAAGCCACCCCTACCAGGGGCAAAGGCAGGGATCGCGGCTGCAAGCCGCTCCGACCAAGGGCAAAGCAAGGTTCGCGGTTGCGCGTCGCTCCTGCCAACGGCAAAGGCAAACTCGCGGTTGCGCGTGCTCCTGCAACGGCACGGGGAACGCGGCTGCAAGCCCCGGCTGCCACCGGGCGCCGTGGCCTCAGGCGCCGGCGGCCACCCGCGCGAGGCCGCGCGCGGCCTCGCCGGACAGCACTTCG
>JBQCFN010000269.1:0-12863 GCA_051959035.1 Lysobacteraceae bacterium
GCTCGCCGACGTGTCGCGCGCGAACATCGCGACCGCTGGCGGCAAGGGCGGGCGCGACGGGCGCACCGGCGACACGCACCTCGCTGACGGACGCGGCGCGCGCCGCAAGGCCTCGCGGCCTGGCTGGCTGCCCGAGGTCCCCGCGCGCGGCGGCGGCAAGCCCACGCCGCCCGCGCACGATCCGCACGCCGAGCGCGAGGCGCAGCGCTACGAACAGCCGATCGCCAGCCGCGAGATGATCCTCGCGGTGCTGGCGGCCAGCGACGGGCCGATGGACGCCGACGCGCTCGCGCAGCGGCTCGGCCTGACCGCGCCGGACCGCTTCGACGCGTTGTCCAAGCGCCTCGCCGCGATGCTGCGCGACGGCCAGCTGCTGCAGAACCGCAAGGGCGCCTATGCGCCGGCGGAGCGGATGGACCTCATCCCCGGCGTGGTCATCGCCAACCCGGACGGGTTCGGATTCCTGCGGCCGGACGCGGGCGTTGGCAAGAACGACGACCTGTTCCTGCCGCCCTACGAAATGCGCAAGGTGATGCACGGCGACCGGGTGCTCGCCAGCGTCACCGGCGTGGACCGCCGCGGCCGCCGCGAAGGCGCGATCGTGGAGGTGCTCGAGCGCAGGCTCAACCGCCTGATCGGCCGCTACATCGTCGAGGCGGGCATCGGCTACGTGCAGCCCGACGACCGCCGCATCCAGCGCAACATCCTCATCCCCCCCGGCGAGTCCGGCGAGGCCAGGCAGGGCCAGGTGGTGGTCGCGGAGATCACCCAGGCGCCGGATGCGCGGCGGCCGCCCATCGGCCGCGTGCTCACCGTGCTCGGCGACCGCCTGACCGCGTCGCTGGCGGTGGAGGCGGCGATCTTCGGCCACGAGATCCCGCACGAATTCCCGCCGCAGGTGCTGGCGGAGGCCGCGGCCGTTCCGCTCACGGTGGACGCGTCCATGCGCGAGGGCCGGGTGGACCTGCGCGAGCTGCCGCTGGTCACCATCGACGGCGAGGACGCCAAGGACTTCGACGACGCGGTGTACTGCGAGCCGACGCGCGACGGCTTCCGCCTGGTGGTCGCGATCGCCGACGTCTCGCATTACGTCCGTCCCGGCACGCCGCTGGACGACGAGGCGCAGCTGCGGGCGACGTCGGTGTATTTCCCGGGCTTCGTGGTGCCGATGCTGCCGGAGACGCTGTCCAACGGGATCTGCTCGCTCAACCCGCGGGTGGACCGGCTGTGCTTCGTCTGCGACATGCGCATCGACCGCGAGGGCGAGGTCACCCGCCCGACGTTCTACGAGGCGGTGATGAACTCGCACGCGCGGCTGACCTACACCCAGGTCTGGCACGCGGTCGGCGACGAGGCCACCGACGAGCAGCGCGAGGACGCACGCCAGCGCGTCGGCGGGCTGATGCCGCAGGTCGAGCGCCTGCACCAGCTCTACCAGGTGCTGGCGAAGGCGCGCGCGCGGCGCGGCGCGATCGAGTTCGAGACCTCGGAGGTGCGCTTCGTGCTCGGCGCCAAGGGCGAGGTCACCCAGGCCGGCATGCTGCCGCGCAACGACGCGCACAAGCTGATCGAGGAATGCATGATCGCGGCGAACGTGGAAGCCGCGAAGTACATCCTCGGCAAGGGCATCCCGGCGCCGTTCCGCATCCACGACAAGCCGCCGGAGCAGAAGTACGCCGACCTGGTCGAGTTCCTCAAGGAATTCAAGCTGCGCCTGCCGCCGTGGGGCAAGGTCGAGCCGCGCGACTTCACCGCGCTGCTGAAGAAGATCCGCGACCGGCCCGATGCCGCGCTGCTCGAGTCGGTGCTGCTGCGCAGCCAGTCGCTGGCCGTCTACGCGCACGAGAACCTCGGCCATTTCGGCCTGGCGCTGGAGGCTTACGGCCACTTCACCTCGCCGATCCGGCGTTATCCCGACCTGCTGCTGCACCGCGCGATCAAGCACGCGCTCGCCGGCGGCAAGGCGAGCAACTTCCGGTACAGCGCGCACGAGATGGCCGCGCTGGCCCTGCAGTGCTCCGAGCGCGAGCGCCGCGCCGACGAGGCCGAGCGCGAAGTGGACGAACGCTTCCGCGCGGCGTGGATGGAGCAGCACGTCGGTGGTGAATTCGACGGCACGATCAGCGGCGTCACCAGCTTCGGCCTGTTCGTCGAGCTGGACGACTCCAAGGTCAACGGCCTCATCCATGTCACCCAGCTGCCGAACGACTACTACCACTTCGACCCGATCCGCCGCACGCTGACCGGCGAGCGCCACGGCCGCGAGTTCCGCCTCGGCGACCGCGTGCGCATCGTGGTGCTGAAGGCGAGCGTCGAGGACCGCCGGATCGACTTCCGCCTCGCCGGCGAGCGCGACGCGGGCGGCCCGCCGCCGCTGCCGCCGCGGGGCAGGCCGGCGAAGCGGCCCAAGGAGAAGTACTGAGCCGCCTTTGCAGGAGCGGCTTGCGGCCACGCGCTCTTCCGCAGGCCTCCCGATGCGAAGGCGGCCTGCGACGCTCACACGGCCCGGACCGCGACGGCTCAAGTCGTAGCTCGGGCGGCCCGTGCAAGGGCGGGACGTCAGCGGCTACCGCAGGGCCTTCACGGGCGGAAAAGCTGGCGGTGCAAGCCGCTCCCGCAGGCGCTTCCGCGGGGGGGTGGGGTCGCGCAGCAGCCGCTGTCGCCGTGCGACAGGCGCACGGGTTGCCCGGCGGCGGCTGGAGATCGACGCGGATGGGTACGCGGCACGGAAGGCGCAGCAACGGCCGGGATCGTCGACGCGGATGTCCGCGTCGGCCCGCGACCGACTTGCGGGGCCGCTGGGGCACAATACGTCCATGAGCAAGCAGTCCCAGTGGGTCGCCGGCATCAACGCCGTCGCGTCGGCCATCGAGCACGACGCCGGGCACGTGCGCGAAGTGTTGCTGGAGGCGGGTTCGAAGAATCCCCGCCTGGCCGACATCGAGGGCAACGCGCGCCGCGCCGGCATCGACGTGCGCCGGGTGGCGCAGCAGGCGCTGGACGGCGTCGCCGGCGGCCTGCGCCACCAGGGCGCGGTCGCGCGCTATGCGGCGGCGAAAACCTGGGACGAGGGCGAGCTGCCCCAGCTGGTCGAGGCCGCCGCAGGCCGCGCGCTGCTGCTGGTGCTCGACGGCGTGCAGGATCCGCACAACCTCGGCGCCTGCCTGCGCAGCGCCGCCGCCGCGGGCGTGACCGCCGTGGTCATCCCCAAGGACAAGGCGGTGCCGGTCAACGCCACCGTGCGCAAGACCTCCGCGGGCGCGGCCGACAGCATCCCGATCATCCGCGCGACCAACCTCGCGCGCTGCCTGCGCGACCTGCAGCAGCTGGGCGTGTGGATCTACGGCCTCGCCGGCGACGCGCAGGCGTCGCTGTACGGCATCGACCTGCGCGGCAACGTCGCGCTGGTGCTGGGCGGCGAAGCCGACGGCCTGCGCCGGCTCACCCGCGAGCAGTGCGACCAGCTGGTGACGATCCCGATGCCCGGCGCGGCAGTGGAGCAGCGCGTCGAGAGCCTGAACGTGTCGGTGGCCACCGGCGTGGCGCTGTTCGAGGCGGTGCGGCAGCGGCAGGGTGGTTGACGTACGCGCCGTGTGCGCTCCTTCCCGTCGTTCCGCCGAACGCTGGAATGCGACCCGCGCCCCCGGGAAAACGGAGCCCGGCATTCGCAGGGACGGATGCGCGAGGCCGGCTGCAAGGAGCGCCGCATGACCCTCGCCTGGTACGACCTCGCCGGCCTGCTTGGCAGCGCGATGGTGCTGGTCGCCTTCTTCCTGCTGCAGGCCGGGCGGCTGTCCGGCACGGGACTGGCCTACCAGCTGCTCAACCTGTTCGGCGCCGGCGGCGTGCTGCTGTCGCTGTTCGGCGGCATGAACCCGGCGGTGCTCGTGCTCGAAGGCACGTGGGTGCTGGTCAGCGCCTACGGGATCGTGCGCTCGCTCAGGTCGCGCCGGGTTCGCTGAGCGGCGCCGCGTCGACCGCCGCCCCGGGCGTGGCGCCGCCGGACCACGCATTGGCGATCTTGCAGAACAGCTCGGCGGTGCGTTCGGCGTCGTACACCGCCGAGTGCGCTTCCTCGCCGTTCCATGCCAGCCCCGCCGCGTGCATCGCCCGCCCGAGCACGGTCTGCCCATAGGCCACGCCGGCCAGGCTGACGGTGTCGAACACGCTGAAGGGATGGAACGGGTTGCGCTTGTGCGCGGTGCGCGCGACCGCGGCGTTGAGGAAGTTGAGGTCGAAGTGGGCATTGTGGCCGACCAGGATCGCGCGCTGGCAGTCGTGCCGGCGCAGCGCGGCGCGCACCGCGGCGAACACGTGGTCGAGCGCCTCCTTCTCCGGCTTGGCCATGCGGAACGGATGGTCGATCCGGATGCCGGTGACCTCCAGCGACTTCGGGTCGATCTCCATCCCCGGCGCCGGCTCGAAGTGCGCGCAGGCGACCTCGCCCGGCACCAGCCGGCCGTCGGCGTCGAGCTCGATCGGGATCGCCGCCAGTTCCAGCAGCGCGTGCCGGTTCCAGTCGAAGCCGCCGGTTTCCGCGTCCACCACCACCGGCAGGTAGCCGCGGAAGCGCTCGGCCATGCGGCGGATGCGGGGCGGTTCCGGCGTGGCGATCGGGTCTTGCTGCGTCATGCGCGCCAGCGTAGCAGAGGCGCGGCGCGCGCCCCGCGTCGCGCGGCTCAGGCAGGCGGTAGGCTGGCGGCGTCGCGCTTCTCGCGTGGCGGCAGCAAGCCTTCGCCATGCACCAGGAACCAGACGTTCTCGGCGATGTTGGTGGCGTGGTCGCCGATGCGCTCGAGGTTCTTGGCCATGAACAGCAGGTGCGTGCAAGGCGTGATCGCGCGCGGGTCTTCCATCATGTAGGTCAGCAGCTCGCGGAACAGGCCGGTGTGCAGGGTGTCGAGCTCGGCATCGCGCTCGCGCACCTGCTGCGCGGCGTCGGCGTCGCGATCGCGGTAGGCGGCGAGCACGTCGCGCACCTGCCGCACCGCGAGCCGGCCGAGCGCGTCCAGCCCACGCGCCTGCGCCAGCGGCGGCGACAGGTTGAGCGTGCGCGAGCGCTTGGCGAGGTTGGCCGCGTAGTCGCCGATGCGCTCGATGTCGGCGGCGATGCGCAGCGCGGCGAGGATCTCGCGCAGGTCGCGCGCCAGCGGCCCGCGCAGTGCCAGGCGCATGACGTCGTGGCTGACCTCGTGCTCCAGCGCGTCGATCGCCTGGTCGTTGGCGACGATGCGCGCCGCGGCGCCGTCGTCGCGGCGTTCGATCACGTCCAGCGCCGCTTCCAGCTGCGCGGCGGCCATCCCCCCCATGCGCAGCAGTTCCTGCAGCAGGCGCTGCTGTTCCTCGTCGTAGCTCTTGACGATGTGGTCGTGGGGAGGCTGATGGGTGCTCATCGCGGTTTTCATGGGTGCCAATGTTGTCGTCCCTGGCGTTGTGTGGTTGGCTTCGGATCGCCCGGCCCGGCCTTCCATGGCCGGGCGCTCGGCAGGCCGCGCGGGAGTGCCGCGCAAGCGGCCTGTTTCACCCGAACCGCCCCGTGATGTAATCCTCGGTCTGCTGCTTCGCCGGGTTGGAGAAGATCACGTCGGTCGGGCCATGCTCGATCAGGTCGCCGAGGTACATGAAGGCGGTGTAGTCGGACAGGCGCGCGGCCTGCTGCATGTTGTGGGTCACGATCACGATGGTGAAGTCGCGCTTGAGCTCGTCGATCAGCTGTTCGATGCGGCTGGTCGAGATCGGGTCGAGCGCTGAGGTCGGCTCGTCCAGCAACAGCACGTCCGGCCGCAGCGCGATCGCGCGGGCGATGCACAGGCGCTGCTGCTGGCCACCCGACAGGCCGAGCGCACTGGCCTTGAGCTTGTCCTTCACTTCCTCCCACAGCGCCGCCTGGCGCAGCGCCTGCTCGACGCGCACGTCGAGGTCCGCCTCCGGCAGGCGCTCATGGTGGCGGATGCCGTACGCGACGTTCTCGCGGATCGTCATCGGGAACGGCACCGGCTTCTGGAACACCATGCCGACCTTGCCGCGCAGCCGGTTGAGCGGATAGCGCGGGTCGAGCACGTTTTCGCCGTCCAGCAGCACTTCGCCGGTGGCGCGCTGCTTCGGGTACAGCGAGTAGATGCGATTGAAGACTCGCAGCAGCGTCGACTTGCCGCACCCCGAAGGGCCGATCAGCGCAGTGACCCGGTGCGCGGGGATGTCCAGCGACACGCCGTGCACCGCATGGAAGCGGTCGTAGTGGAAATCGACGCCGCGCGCGGCCAGCTTCACCGCCGGCATCTGCAGGGCGTCCCGGGCGGCCACGCGGGCGTCGTTCATGTCGGGCATCCTGGAAAGGTCAGTCATGGGAAATCCGCCCGCGGGACACGATGGCGCGGGCCGCCAGCCCGACGGCGAGCACGAAGAGGGTCAGCACGAGGGCGCCCGCCCAGGCGAGGCTGTGCCAGCCGTCGTAGGGGCTCATCGCGTACTGGAAGATCACCACCGGCACGTTCGCCATCGGCCGCAGCAGGTCGGTGGACCAGTACTGGTTGTTGAGCGCAGTGAACAACAGCGGCGCGGTTTCGCCGGAGATCCTGGCCAAGGCGAGCAGCACGCCGGTGAGGATGCCGGGCAGCGCCGAGCGGTACAGCACCTGCAGCGTCACCTTCCACTGCGGCACGCCGAGCGAGAGCGCGGCCTCGCGCATCTGCGCCGGCACCAGCCGCAGCATCTCGTCGGTGGTGCGCACCACCACCGGCAGGACGATGACGGCGAGCGAAATGGAGCCGGCCAGCGCCGAGAAATGCCCCATCGGCGCGACCACCAGCGCGTACACGAACAGGCCGAGCACGATCGAAGGCGCCGACAGCAGGATGTCGTTGACGAAGCGCACCGTTTCGGCGATCCACGCGCGCTGCGCGTATTCGGCGAGGTAGGTGCCGGCGAGGATGCCGACCGGCGCGCCCAGCACGATGCCGAGCACGCTCATGATCGTGCTGCCGACCAGCGCGTTGAGCAGGCCGCCGCTTTCGCCGGGCGGCGGCGTCATCGCGGTGAACAGGTGCAGGTCGAGCGCGGCGAAGCCCTGGCGCAGCGTGGTCCACAGGATCCACGCCAGCCAGAACAGGCCGAACAGGGTGGCCAGCAGGGCCAGCGCCTGGGCGAGCAGGTTCTTCGCCGCGCGCAGTGCGTAGTGGGCGCGCGCCATGTCAGCGGCCCTCGCGGCGCGCCAGCCGCCGCAGCATCAGCCGCGCGGCGGCCAGCACCACCAGCGTGACCAGGAACAGCACGAAGCCCAGCGCGACCAGCGAGGAGCGGTACACGGGCGAATCGGCCTCGGCGAATTCGTTCGCGATCGTCGCCGCGATCGAATTGCCCGGCATCAGCAGCGAGGCGGTCAGGTCATGCGCGTTGCCGAGCACGAAGGTCACCGCCATCGTCTCGCCGAGCGCGCGACCCAGGCCGAGGAAGACGCCGCCGATCACCGCCGAGCGCGTGGACGGCAGCACCACGTCCCATACCACCTCCCAGCGCGTCGAGCCGAGCGCATAGGCCGATTCCTTCAACCGCGTCGGTACGGTGAGGAAGACTTCGCGCATCACCGAGGAGATGAACGGCACGATCATGATGGCGAGCACGAGGCCGGCGGTGAGCATGCCGAGGCCGAGCGGCGGTCCGGAGAACAGCGGGCCGACCAGCGGCCACTGCCCGAGGTGCGCGTCGATCCACGGATACACGTGCTCCGCCAGCTGCGGCACCAGCACGAACAGGCCCCACATGCCGTAGATGATCGACGGAATGCCGGCGAGCAGCTCGATCGCCATGCCGACCGGGGCGCGCAGCGGCTTGGGTGCGACTTCGGTGAGGAACATCGCGATGCCGAAACTCACCGGGACGGCGATGAGCATGGCGATGAGCGCGGTGACCAGCGTGCCGTAGATTGGCACCCACGCGCCGAACTGCTGGCCGACCGGATCCCAGGCCTTCGACCACAGGAAGCCGATCCCGAACTGCTCGAGCGCGAGTCGTCCGCCCCAGGCCATCGAACACGCGGCGGCGAGCAGGACAGCGAGCACCAGCAGGCCGGCGCCCGTGACCAGCCAGCGGAAGCGGCGGTCCGCGCGCAGGTCGTCGGTGTCGCGGCGGAGCACGGCGGCCGCGGGCATCACGCTTGCATTCATCGCGACCGCACCGCCCGCCCGGGGGGCGGGCCCATTGGCCGGGCGCGTGCGCCAACGGCACGCGGCAGTGCGTCGCGCAAGGGGATCCGGGACATGTCGCACCTCCGACGGAACGGCAGCACGCTGCCGTGGAAGTGCTATTGGATGATGCCTTTGTTACATCCTCATGACCCGGGGCGCGCCAGCGGCAAGGACGTTCATGCGCATGCGGCGAATGCTTCGAGGAAGGCGTCCACGGCACTTTCCGGCGTCGCCCACGAGGTCACCAGGCGGATCGCCGAGCGTTGCGCATCGACGCGCGACCAGACGTGGAAACCGAAGCGTCCGCGCAGTCGCTCGATGGTGGCGTCGGGCAGGATCGGGAACACCTGGTTGGTCACCGGCTCGCCGAGGAAGCCGATGCCGGCGGCCTGCAGGCCGGCCGCGAGTCGCGCGGCCATCGCGTTCGCGTGTCGCGCGAGCTGCAGGTACAGGCCGTCCTCCAGCAGGGCGGCGAACTGCGCGCCCAGCACGCGTCCCTTCGCCAGCAGGGCGCCGCGCTGCTTGAGGTGGAAGCGGAAGTCCGCCTGCAGCGCCGGATTCGCGATGACCAGCGCCTCGCCGAGCAGCGCGCCGTTCTTGGTGCCGCCGAGGTAGAACACGTCCACCAGCGCCGCGAGCCGCGGCAGCGGCAGGTCGCAGGCGGGGCTCGCGAGCGCGGCGGGCAGGCGCGCGCCGTCCAGGTAGAGGTGGAGGCCGAGTTCGCGGCAGGCGGCGGCGAGGTCCTCGAGTTCCCGCGCGGTATACAGCGTCCCGAGCTCGGTGGGTTGGGAGACGAACACGACGCTTGGGCGGACCATGTGCTCGTCGCGATGCTGCGCGACGAGCGCGCGCACCTGCGCGGCGGCGAGCTTGCCGTCGGTGGAGGGCAGGGCGTGCACCTTGTGGCCGGTGGCCTCGATCGCCCCGGTTTCATGCACGGCGATGTGCGCGCTCTCCGCTGCCACCACCGATTCGAACGGCCGCAGCATCGCCGCCAGCGCCACCAGGTTGGCCTGGGTGCCGCCCGACAGCAGGTGTACCGCCGCATCGGCGTCGCCGATCGCATCGCGCAGCAGCGCGACCGCGCGCGCGGTAAGCGTGTCATGCCCGTAGCCGGCGTCCTGCCGCAGGTTGCTCTCGCCGAGCAGCGCCAGGATGCGCGGATGCGCGCCTTCGGAATAGTCGTCGAAGAAGCGGTAGGTGGTCATTGGCGGGCCGGGCGCGGGAATGCCGCATCTTAGCCGTGCCGTCAGGCAGGCAAAAAAAGCGGGCCCCGAAGGGCCCGCCTATGGGTTTTCCGCGAGGCAGCTCAGCGCTTGAAGTTCGCCGCCCAGTACGCCTCGATCTTCCTGACCAGCGCATCCGGCAGCGGCACGTAGTCGAGCGCGTCGGCCTGCGCCTGGCCATGTTCGAAGGACCACTGGAAGAAGTCCAGGGCGGCCTTCGCGGTGGTCGCGTTCTTCGGCTTCTTGTACATGATCGCCCAGGTGGTGGCGGTGATCGGCCAGGCGTCCTGGCCCGGCGCGTTCGTCATGATGACGTTGAAATCCGGCGCGGCGTTCCAGTCGGCGGTCGCGGCAGCGGCGGAAAAGGTCTCCGAGCGCGGCTGCACGAACTGGCCGGCCGCGTTGCGCATGCGGCTGAAGGACAGGCGGTTCTGCAGCGCATAGGCGTACTCGACGTAGCCGATGCCGCCGCGGATCTGCTTGACGTAGGCGGCGACGCCCTCGTTGCCCTTGCCCCCGATGCCCGCCGGCCAGTCCACCGCCGTGCCTTCGCCCACCTTCTGCTTCCAGGCCGGGCTGACCTTGGAGAGGTAGTTGGTGAAGTTGAAGCTGGTGCCCGAGCCGTCGGAGCGGTGGACGACGGTGATCTTGGTCGCCGGCAGGTCCAGGCCGCCGTTGAGCGCGGCGATCGCCGGGTCGTTCCACATCGTGACCTCGCCGAGATAGATGCGGGCGAGCGTGTTGCCGTCGAGCTTCATCGCGCCCGGCTGCACGCCCGGCACGTTGACCACCGGCACGATGCCGCCGATCACCACCGGGAACTGGCCGAGGTTGAACTGCTTCAGCTCGGCGGCCGACAGCGGCTTGTCGGACGCGCCGAAGTCGACGGTCGCCGCCTTGATCTGCGCGATGCCGCCGCCGGAGCCGATCGACTGGTAGTTCACGCGGTTGCCGGACTTCGCGCTGTAGGCCGATGACCACTTGGACAGGACGGGGTAGACGAAGCTGGAACCGGCGCCGGTGACGTCGGTGGCACAGGCGGCGAAGGGAAGCAGCGACGCGGCGAGCGCGACGACGAAGCGGGTCTTGGAGGCCACGGGAAACTCCTGGAGGAAAAGGGACCAGGGGAGCGGTCGGCGGCCATTGAACGCATGCCGGATGACAGCGCGGGGACCGTTTTATTGCGCGCGGATGACAGCGCGTCGGTCCCGGCGCCGCCGTTCAGGCAAGCCCGTGAAAAGCCGGTGACGTGACGCGAAACCGTCACATTGCCGACCGATCCTTGCCCTCGCCGTGGCCAACCGGCTGCCCGTTCCTACTACCCAGGAGATTCCCACGCCATGCGTTCCACCCTTCCCGCTTCGGCCATCCTCGCCAGCCTCGGGCTGGCTTCCATGGCGGCTGCTACTCCCGCCCATGCTGCCGGCGCCCCGCAGCAGGTCAGCGCGCAGGACATCGCCGACCTCAAGGCGCAGATCGCCGCGCTGCAGCAGCGCGTGGACGAACTGCAGACGCAGAGCGATGCCCAGTCCGACGTGAACGTCGCCACCGCCAAGGCCATCGAGGACACCCAGAAATCGGCAGCGAAGGTCGACAAGCTCGCCAAGGCCGTGAACGACACCACCCTCAGCGGCAAGATGTTCTTCGACCTCACCAACCTGTCGGTCGAGAACAACGGCGTGAAGACGGCCGCCAGCGGCACCGGCTTCGACGTCAAGCGTTTCTACCTCGGCGTCAACCACGTCTTCAACGACGTGTGGTCGGCCAACCTGACCACCGACTTCCAGTACGTGTCCTCGCTCGACAGCGCGGCCGACGTCTTCGTCAAGAAGGCCTACATCCAGGGCAAGTTCAGCAACGCTTTCGTCGCCCGCGCCGGTTCGGCCGACCTGCCGTGGGTGCCGTACGTCGAGGACCAGTACGGCTTCCGATATGTCGAGAACGTGCTGGTCGATCGCCTGAAGCTCGGCACCTCGGCCGACTGGGGCCTGCACGCCGGCGGCGTGCTCGGTGGCGGCGTCGCCAACTACGCGGTGTCGGTGGTCAACGGCGCGGGCTACAAGAATCCGTCGCGCAGCAAGTCGATGGACGTCGAAGGCCGCGTCGGCTTCACGCCGGTCGACGGGCTGGTGATCGCCGCCGGCGGCTACTCAGGCAAGCTCGGCAAGGAAACGGAGACCACCGATGCGCTGCACACCGCGACCCGCGGCGACGTGATGGTCGCCTACAGCACCAAGGCCTTCCGGGTGGGCGGCGAGTACTTCCGCGCCAGCAACTGGAACAACGTGCTCAGCGCCGATTCCGACTCGGCCAGCGGTTACTCGCTGTGGGGCAGCGCGGGCCTGGGCAGCACCGGGCTGACCGCGTTCGCCCGCTACGACCGCGCCGACCTGAGCCGCGACCTCGACCCCGACCTCAAGGACAGCTACTACAACGTCGGCCTCGAGTATGCGGTGAACAAGAACTTCCGCATCGCCGGCGTGTACAAGCGCGACAAGCGCGACGACGACGCCACCATCGACCAGGTCACCCGCGAGTTCGGCGTGTGGGGCGAAGTGAAGTACTGACGGGACGCGCGCTGCGTTTCGCGACGGCGGGGTTCGGCCCGCCGTTTCCCTTTCCGACGTCCCCCTCGTCCGCGGGTGGCGTCTTCGCCGGGTAGCGGCACAGGTCGCGGATCGGGCAGCGCGGGCACGCGGGCACGCGCGCCTTGCAGGTGTAGCGGCCGTGCAGGATCAGCCAGTGGTGGGCGTCGAGCAGGAAGTCCTGCGGCACCACCCGGACGAGCTTGTCCTCGACCTCGCGCACGGTCTTGCCCGGCGCGAGCCCGGTGCGGTTCGAGACCCGGAAGATGTGCGTGTCGACCGCCATCGTCGGCTCGCCGAAGGCGGTGTTGAGGATGACGTTGGCGGTCTTGCGGCCGACGCCCGGCAGCGCCTCGAGCGCCTCGCGCGTGCGCGGCACCTCGCCGCCGTGGCGCTCGAGCAGCAGCCGGCACGTCGCGACGACGTTCGCGGCCTTCGCGTTGTACAAGCCGATCGTCGAGATGTAGCGCTTCAGGCCGTCCTCACCGAGCGCGAGGATCGCCGCGGGCGTGTTGGCGACCGGGAACAGGCGGCGGGTCGCCTTGTTGACGCCCGCGTCGGTCGCCTGCGCGGACAGGATCACCGCGACCAGCAACTCGAACGGACTGGAATATTCGAGCTCGGTGGTCGGTGCCGGGTTGAGTTCGCGCAGCCGCGTGAACAGCTCGCGGATCTCGTCCGGCGACAGCAGCGACAGGCGCGCGCGCGCGGCGCGGCGCGGGCGGGCGGGCGTCATGGCTTGCGCGCGGCGCGCGCCTTGGCGCGGGCGAGCGCGGCGGCGGCCGCGGGTGGCAGCGCCAGCGCGGGCGGAGCGCCGTCGGCCGGCGCCGCACGCGGTGCGGCGCGGCGTGCATCACGCTCCTGCTGGC
>JBQCFN010000270.1:0-2923 GCA_051959035.1 Lysobacteraceae bacterium
CTACTGCACGCGCCGGCGCAGCCAGTTGAGCAGGTCGATGCGGGTGATCAGGCCGAGGAAGCGGCCGCCGTCCATGACGATGGCGACGTGGCCGCGGTCGAACACCGGCAGCAGGGCCTCGACCGGCGACTTCACGTCGACCAGGTCGAGCTTGCTGACCATCGCCGTGGCGACCGGGTCGCGGAAGCGTGCCTCGTCGCCGTACACGTGCAGCAGCACGTCGCTCTCGTCGACGATGCCGACGATGCGGTCGCCCTCCATCACCGGCAACTGGGAGACGTCGTACAGCTTCATGCGCTGATAGGCGGTGACCAGCAGGTCGTTCGGGCCGACCACCACGGTGTCGCGCTGCGAGTACGGGCGCAGGATCAGATCGCGCAGGTCGCCGTGCTGCTCGCGCTCGAGGAACCCGTTGTCCAGCATCCAGTAGTCGTTGTACATCTTCGACAGGTACTTGTTGCCGGTGTCGCACACCAGCGTCAGCACCTTCTTCGGCGCTGTCTGCTCGCGGCAGTACTTCAACGCGGCGGCCAGCAGCGTGCCGGTCGAGGAGCCGCCGAGGATGCCCTCCTTTTCCAGCAGCTCGCGCGCGGTGAGGAAGCTTTCCCTGTCGGTGATCGCGTAGGCCTTCTTGACCCGGGAAAAGTCGGAGATCGACGGCAGGAAGTCCTCGCCGATGCCCTCCACCATCCAGCTCGCCGACTTCTCGCTGAGGGTGCCGTCGTTGATGTATTCGGCGAGGATCGAGCCGACCGGGTCGGCGAGCACCAGCTCGGTCTTCGGCGACAGCTTCTCGAAGCAGCGCGACAGGCCGGTCATGGTGCCGCTGCTGCCGCAGCCGAACACGATCGCGTCGAGGTCGCCGTCGAGCTGGCGCAGGATCTCAGGGCCGGTGCCGAACTCGTGCGCCGCCGGGTTGTCCGGGTTGCCGAACTGGTTGATGAAGTAGGCGCCGGGCGTCTCGCGCGCGATGCGCGCGGCCATGTCCTGGTAGTAATCCGGGTGGCCCTTGGCGACGTCGCTGCGGGTCAGCACCACCTGCGCGCCCATCGCCTTGAGGTTGAAGATCTTCTCCCGGCTCATCTTGTCCGGGACCACGAGGATGAGCCTGTAACCCTTCTGCCGCGCCACCAGCGCGAGGCCGATGCCGGTGTTGCCGGCGGTGCCCTCGACCAGGGTGTCGCCGGGCTGGATGTCGCCGCGCCGCTCGGCCGCCTCGATCATGCTGATGCCGATGCGGTCCTTCACCGAGCCGCCGGGGTTCTGGCTCTCCAGCTTCAGGTACAGGGTGCACGGGCCGGTGTCGAGGTTCTGGGCCTGCACGATCGGGGTGTCGCCGATCAGCTCGAGGACGGACTGGTGGATGTGCATGCGCAAGCTCGCGGGCCGCCGGGGCCGGGCCGGGGATTATCGGCGAAGTCCGGTTGGCGCCAAAAGAAGACCCGCGCCGGGGCGCGGGTCGCGGATCTTGCAACCACGGGCGGCGACGGCCGACGAGGAGGCCGCCGCCGCCCGTGCGCAAGGCGGTCAATGGTGCATGCGGTCGTACAGGTCCGCGAGGCGGTCCTTGGCGGCGAGCTTCTCGCGCTTGAGCTGCGAGAGCGTCAGGTCGTCCATGGCGAGGACGCCGAGCTCGGCATCCAGCACCCGCTTGTCGAGGTTCTTGTGGTGCTGGTAGAGCTGCCGGAATTCCGGGTTGGCCTGCATCAGCGCGTCCAGTGCCGCCTGTGGTTGCCCTTCGAACATGGAATCCTCCTTCAGCGCAAACGACAACGCCCCGGCCGGGAGGCACGGGGCGCTGCATGGTGACGTGGGCCAAACACGGGCGACGCTTGGGACTTCCGGGCCGCCGCGCCCGGCGTGCGCGCGGCGGCGGGCAAGGATGGGACGGGGGCGTCGGTCATCGGGCTTGGCTCGCTGGCCGGGGGGCGATGGCCCCACCGGGCAACTCCGACCCTACTCTTCCCCCCGACGCCCGGCAAGGCCCGCGCGGCGGGCGGCCGATGGATGGTGGACAGGCGGCAGGCGGGTGCCGGGGGACGCGGCCGGCTTCGTTGCAGGCGCCTGATTTTACAGGCTATTTGGCAACCACCAACAGCTCGACCCGGGCTTTCCCCGAGCCCCCGCCATGCCCGTCGGCCTGCAGCCGCGCGCGCGGCACGCCGGCCTTGGCGAGGGCGTCGCGGACCGCATCGGCGCGCTTGCGGGCCAGGCTGGCGCTGGGCGCCCAGGCGTCGACCTGGACCCGCGTGCCGGTCGCCTGCCGTACGTAGGCGGCGAGCGCGCGCAGGTTGCCGGCGGCACCGGCCGACAGCGTCGCCTTGCCGCTGGCGAAGGCGCTGCCCGGCAGGGTGAACAGCTCGCCGCGGGCGTCCTTGCGCACCGGCGGCAGCTTGGCGCCCGCGGTCAGTTCGGCCTCCTGGCGGGCCAACGCGGCTTCGCGGTCGCGGGCCGCCTCCAGCCTGGCCTGCTGGGCGCCGGCGACATCGCTGATCACCGCCTCGGCCTGCTGGCGCGCGGCCGCTTCCGCCTCGGCGGCGGCCTGCAGGCGCTGCGCCTCCTCGGCCTGCACCTGGGCCTGCAGGCGCAGGCGCTCGGCTTCCTGGCGGGCGCGCTCGGCTTCCTGCCGGCTGGCCTCGACCAGCAGGTCGCTGCGGGTGTGCTCGAGGGCATCGAGCTGGCGCGACAGCGCGTCGGTGCGCGTGGCCAGTTCGGCGGCGGCGACCCGGCGCGCGGCGACCGGCGCGGCCGCCTCGCGCGCCTTGCCGCGGGCGGTGGCGAGCGCGTCCACCGCCTGCTGCGCGCGCAGCCGCTCGTAGGCCGCCAGGCCGGTGAAGCGGGCGTCGGCGTCGAGCGCGCGCAGGCGTCCGCCGAGCGCGGTGGGATCGGGGGAGACGGGGCTGGCGTCGGCGGCCGACGCGGC